>CADBTG010000185.1 GCA_902797475.1 uncultured Lachnospiraceae bacterium
CTCGAAGATAGAATTGATGATCGGGCAGATTGCCTGGTTTGAGTATATTGTCGTGGATTCCGAGCTGGAAGCCCTGATTCTCGAGAACAATCTGATCAAAGAGCATACGCCGAAATACAATACGCTGCTGAAGGACGGAAAGACATATCCGTATATCAAAGTGACGGTGGGAGAGGAATTTCCCCGGGTGCTTTTGTCGAGACAGCAGTTAAAGGATCACGCAAGATACTTCGGTCCCTTTGCGTTAAGCGGATCGGTAAATGAGATGATCGAGCTGATTCGGAAACTGTTCCGGATCCGCACCTGCAACCGTCAGCTCCCGAAAGAAATCGGGAAGGACCGCCCGTGTCTTTACTATCAGATCGGGCAGTGTGACGCGCCCTGCATGGGCTATATAACCAAAGAGGATTATCGGGAAACGGTTGAGAAAGTGCTCCGTTTCCTTTCCCATGATTACGAGGAAGTAAAGAAGACGCTGCAGGCGAAGATGCTTGCGGCAAGTGAGGCGCTTGACTTTGAAAAAGCAGCCGAGTACCGCGACATGATCAAAAAGGTCCAGTCGCTTCACGAGGAGCAGAAGGCGGACGATTCCCATACTGAGGAACGGGATGTCATCGCATTTGCCACGGATAAGGGAAGCACGGTTGTCTCGGTTTTCTTCGAGCGGAACGGAAGGCTTCTCGGCAGAGAGCATCATTATCTGAGCGAAACCGAGGGGCAGGAAAGCAGCGAGATTCTTTCGGAATTCATGCGTCAGTTTTATGACGGCATGCCGTATATCCCGAAGGAAATCGTCATCGAGGAGGAGCCGGAGGATTTGGAACTTCTCGAGCAGTGGCTTACGGGGAAGCGCGGCCGGAGCGTGCACATCAGGGTGCCGAAGATCGGCAGCAAGGAGCATCTGATTCAGCTTGCGAAGCAGAATGCGGAACTTGTGCTTAAGCAGGACCTTGATAAGCTGGCGCGCGAGGAAAAGCGGACCCGAGGCGCGGCGGAGGAGATTGCCGGTCTTTTGGGACTTTCCGACGTGCACCGGATGGAGTCGTACGATATCAGTAACATAAGCGGTTTTCTGTCAGTCGGGTCGATGGTCGTATTTGCCGACGGCAAGCCGAGAAAAAGCGAATACCGGAAGTTCCGGATTCAGAGCGTCGAAGGTCCGAACGATTACGCCTCGATGGAGGAAGTGCTGACCAGGCGTTTCCGCCACGGCATGGAGGAGCGTGCGGCGCAGAAGGAATCGAGCTTCACGAGATACCCCGACCTGATTTTAATGGACGGCGGAAAAGGACAGGTTCATATCGCCGAGGAAGTGCTTAATCGGCTCGGGCTTAATATCCCGGTTGCCGGCATGGTAAAGGACGACAGCCACCGCACGAGAGGGCTTTATTTCCGTGATGTTGAGCTTCCGATTGACACGCATGGCGAAGGTTTTGCGCTGCTTACGAGAATCCAGGACGAGACGCACCGGTTCGCGATCACCTATCATAAGAACCTGCGATCGGCCGGCCAGATTCATTCGAAACTCGATGAGATTCCGGGCGTCGGACCGACCAGAAGAAAGACGCTGATGCGGTATTACGAGAACATGGACAGTCTCAGGAATGCGAGCGCGGAGGAAATTGCGGCGCTTCCCGGGATGAATGCGAAGGTCGCGCAGCAGATTGTGGAATTTTTAAAGAAATAAGAGGACATTGTCCGGATAAATCGGTCACATTTGCCGTTGCATGACGGCGCGATGTCAAGTATACTGAAGTGTGAGCGAACAAAAACGGAGGTTTTTTATGTATACAGTTGAATTACAGAAGATGGTCGAAAGAATGCATCTGACCAATCTGACACCCGAAATCGATTTGACGGGGCGCGTCATTTCCACGCCCGAAATCAACCGTCCCGCGCTTCAGCTTGCGGGCTTCTTCAGCGATTTCGACCCGAACCGCGTGCAGCTGATCGGAAACGTGGAATACGCCTATATGTATCATAACGAGATGAATTCGGAGCAGCGTCACATCTGCTTTTCAAGGCTGATGGGCTATGGTGTTCCCTGTATCATTTTCTGCCGGAATCTGTCGGTCAGCGACGGAATGAAGAAGCTTGCGCTTGAAAAGGGCGTTCCGCTTTTCGGCTGCGCAATGGAGACGACCGCATTGGTTGCGGATCTTGTGCGCTGGCTTCAGGTAGAGCTTGCTCCGCGCATTTCGATTCACGGCGTTTTGGTGGATGTATTCGGCGAAGGTGTTCTGATCACCGGCGAGAGCGGCATCGGAAAGAGCGAGGCTGCGCTTGAACTGATTAAAAGAGGTCACCGTCTCGTAAGCGATGACGTTGTGGAGATTAAGAAGGTCAGCGACGAGACGCTGGTCGGTTCCGCACCGGATGTCACGAGACATCTGATTGAGCTTCGCGGTATCGGCATCATCGACGTTAAGACGCTGTACGGCGTGCAGAGCGTAAAGGATACGCAGTCCATCAACCTCGTCATCCGTTTGGAGGAGTGGGACCGCGAGAAGGATTATGACCGCTTCGGCCTTGAGGACAATTATACCGAGTTTCTCGGCAACCGGGTTGTCTGCAACGATATCCCGATTCGTCCCGGCCGTAACCTTGCCATCATCTGCGAGGCGGCCGCCATCAACTACCGTCAGAAGAAGATGGGCTACAACGCGGCGAAGGAGCTTCACAACCGCGTCATGAACAATCTGAAGAAGAATTCACAGTAAACGGAGGAAGCCATGAAATACATTTTCGGCATCGATATCGGCGGCACGACCGTAAAGTGCGGACTGTTTGAGAAGGACGGAGGACTCCTTGACAAATGGGAGATCCCGACGGACTGCACCGATAACGGCAAAAACATTATGACGGATGTCGCGGCGGCAATCCTTAACAAGGCCGCGGAAAAGGGCATACTGAAGACGGACATCGCCGGAATCGGCATGGGCATTCCCGGACCGGTTCTTTCGGACGGCACCGTGCTCGGCTGCATCAATCTCGGATGGGGAACGGTCAACGCCAAGGAAGCCATGGAGAAGCTGATCGGCGTCCCGGTCTATGTCGGAAACGATGCGAATGTTGCCGCGCTCGGAGAAGCGGTATACGGCGGCGGAAGAGGCTTTGACAGCATTTTGATGGTTACGCTCGGAACCGGTGTCGGCGGCGGGCTTATATTGAACGGAAAGATTGTGTGCGGTGCCAACGGCGCTGCGGCGGAAATCGGCCATATCATCGTCGAGCCTGACGAAACCGATGTATGCGGCTGCGGCGGGCACGGCCATCTGGAACAGTATGCCAGCGCGACCGGAATCGTGCGCATGGCGAAGAAGCGCCTTGCCCTGTCCGATGAGATGACGGCACTTCGCAAATACGATCCGCTTACGGCAAAGGACATCTTTGACGAAGCGAAGAACGGTGATGCGATTGCTCTTGAGCTCACGGACCGCCTCGGAAGCTATCTGGCTTTGGTGCTGACACATGTGGCAGCAGTCGTCGATCCCGTGGCATTTGTCATCGGAGGCGGCGTCAGCAAGGCAGGAACCATTCTGACGGATGCCATTGAGAGACATTATAATCACAACATTCTGAAGGCTCTGTGCGGGAAGAAGATTCTTCTTGCGGAGCTCGGAAACGATGCGGGCATCTACGGTGCCGCGAGCATGGTAAGGTGACGAATTTGGACTGGAAAGAAGAACTGAAGACAATCTGTCCGCCGGAACGGTTTTTGTTTGAGGAGCCGATGAGCAGGCACACTTCGTTTCGCATCGGCGGGCCGGCAGAGTGCTATGCGGTTCCGAAGAGTACGGACGAGCTTGGCGGAATCATCCGGGTCGCGAGAGAAAGAAACATTCCCTATACGGTTATCGGGAACGGCTCGAATCTTTTGGTAAGCGATGAGGGTGTCCGCGGAATTGTCATCCGGATGGAGGAAGGCACGTACGAAGAAATCGGCAAATGTGACGGACGCGTTTTGTACCGCGCGGATGCCGGCGTTTTGTTCTCCTCGTTTGCGAAGGCAATGGTCCGGCTCGGCTTTGAAGAGCTTGCCTATGCAACCGGAATCCCCGGAAGCGTCGGCGGTGCGGTTGTGATGAATGCGGGCGCGTACGGCGGCGAAGTGAAAGACACTTTGAAATATGTCGTGGTTCTGACGAAGGATGGCAGCATCGCGGAAAGAACGGCTGAGGAGCTTGCGCTTTCGTATCGGCACAGCAACA
>CADBTG010000186.1 GCA_902797475.1 uncultured Lachnospiraceae bacterium
CGACGCATAACCCATAATCATCACAAACAGGAACAGCAGCAGAATTCCGCCGATCTGGTTCGCGGCAAATGTGTAGACAAATACCACAATCGCCGCTGCCGGCAGGAGCACCGGAAGCCCGCAGATGAACCAGTACCAGATCTCTTCCGCAGTGGAAAGATCGAGCACCGCGGCAAAGCTTGCCGGATGAATCAAAAACCACCCGAAGAACAGCGCGAAAATCGTCGCATATAAAACCGCAAACAGCGTCAAAACAGCCAGATAACGGATGGCCAGAAGCTTGGCCGTATCGATGCGGTGCAGGGCAAGCTGCTTCTCAAAAGCAATCGGGTCGCCCTTCAAAAGCGGGCCGCAGCTGATGCCGCCGAGCAGCAGAAGCAGAACGAACGCAGCACACACATAGTACTGCACAACCGTCTGGTTGCCCGTGCCGGAAGCAGAATCCTTCGTGTAGAAATTGTCACGCCCGATGGCAAAGTCGAAGAAGAGATTCCGTATGTCATTTTCCACACGTTCCACGTCGTTCTCGTCGGAATTCTCGGGCATTGCGGCAATCAGAGTCGACGTGTAGATGCCGGCCTCGGTCTTGCCGAGCAGCCCGCCCGCGATTTCCGCAAGGCCCGCGATGATGCGGTTGCTGAAACCGTCCATCTTCGGGATGTACATCTGCGCACGCAGATTTTCCTCACCCGTGATGGCGCTTCCGACGAAATGGTCCGGGAATATGACCGCACCGGCGTACCGGCCTTCCTTCATACCCTTCTCGGCGTCCTCTTCGTCCGTCTCGATGAACGTGCAGAGATCCTCCACGCTCGAGCTGGACTCGAGCACGTCAAGCCCGAACGTCCGCAGAAAATCGTTGTCGTGAAGCACCAGAGCAACCGTCATGTCCTGCTTGGTGACGTCCTTCTCGGTCGCGAGCACACTGAACATAACCACAACACCGATCAGGGCAGTCAGAAGAAATACCCCTAAAAAGTATTGCGGCAGAATTTTGAGCGTTCGTTTTTCTTCCATCCGGATCAGCGTCCCGGTCAGCTTCATGACTTCACTCCTGTATCATTTGCCTGCGCGGACATGCCGCCCGCGCGCATTAAATCATTACATCAAATCGCCGAGATACTCCATATACTCGTCGATATTGGCCTTCACATCTTCGTAGAAGGCCTCCCACTCCTCTTCGCTCATGCGGTTAATATCAAGCGTCTTAACCGGCGGCTGGGCCGAAAAATCGTCCTTCTTCGGCGACACGGTAAACTTCCACGAAAGGTCCAAATCGGTTCCGGAAAATGTGTCGTGGAACTTCATGCTCCGGAAGTCCATGCCGTATTCTTCCTGCGGCTTTACGTCGGCCTTGGCTTCCATCGTGCCGACCGAAACCTCGTCCCAGAACGTCTTCGCCGTCACGGAAAGCTTCTTATCGGCCGAATCGTACGAGCTCTGGATGTTGATGGCATAGCTGCTGCCGTTCATCTTAAGCTCGCCGTCCCAACGCGAACGGACTTCGTACGCATTTTTCACAGACTCTTTTGCGAGCTTGATTGCGAAAGGCTTGCCGTCCAACTCGGTCTGAAAAGCAATCGTGAAGCGGTCCTGCGGGTCGATTTCGCCGCTGGCGATATAGGAGAAGGTGAGCGGAACAGTCTTGCCGGTCACCGTAACCTCCGTATCGATTGTAATCGAAATCAGTTCGCCGCGCCTCGTGATGTAAAGAAGCGCCTCAATCGTTTCGCTACCGGGCGCGGGCTTGAAATTCTCAGCCGAAAGACCCGTCACGGCGCGGATTCTCTTGCAGATCTCCTCCGCATCGATTTCGGCGTGGTAGCCGTAGCTTAAAACGTACTCGCCGCCGACATGGAATTTCTCCTGGACACGCTTGCCGGAAGCATTTTTCGCTTCGGAAAATGTGAACTTATCGAGCAGATTGTCCATCGCCTCATCGTACCCCTGCCCGAGATACACAAGCGGCGAGTTGCCGTCGATGAAACGGGACAGAATGGCGATGATTTTGTATCGGTCAAGGAATTCCTTAGCATTGTCCTTTACGGACTGACGCTCATCCTCGTCCACCAGACTCCAGGCGGCGTTATCATACCAGCCGGCGAACAGCTCGCCGTAGTTCGCCCTGAGGCTCTCCGACGAAAGTCGCGGAGCCGAGAGAATGATCTCGCTTTCGTTTCCCCAAA
>CADBTG010000187.1 GCA_902797475.1 uncultured Lachnospiraceae bacterium
ACTGACGGGAATGAAGGCACCGCTTAAACCACCGACATAGGAAGATGCCATGATGCCGCCTTTCTTTACCTGATCGTTTAATAAGGCAAGTGCGGCAGTCGTACCGGGTGCGCCGGGGCACTCCAGACCGATTTCCTGTAAGATTTCCGCAACGCTGTCCCCGACAGCAGGAGTGGGAGCCAGGGAAAGATCGACGATTCCAAACGGAACCCCGAGCATTTCGGATGCTCTTTTCGCTACAAGCTGACCGACACGGGTAATCTTGAAGGCCGTCTTCTTAATTGTCTCGCAGAGAAACTCAAAGTCTCTTCCTTCCGCCTGTTCAAGCGCCTTCTTAACAACGCCCGGACCGCTTACACCGACATTAATGATGCTGTCCGCTTCGGTAACACCGTGAAAGGCACCGGCCATGAACGGATTGTCATCAGGCGCATTACAGAATACGACAAGCTTGGCACAGCCAATCGAATCCTGTTCCTTCGTTCTTTCGGCAGTCTCCTTAATGACTCTTCCCATCATGCGCACGGCATCCATATTGATTCCGGTTTTGGTCGAGCCGACATTTACCGAGGAACAGACGACATCGGTTTCGGAAAGCGCAAGCGGAATCGACTGAAGAAGCATTTCCTCGGACTTCGTCATGCCTTTGCTGACAAGAGCGCTGTAACCGCCGATGAAGTTCACGCCGACAGCCTTTGCGGCACGGTCAAGCGTCTTCGCCAAAACAACAAAATCCTCCGGCGACTTGCAGGCACTCGCACCGATCAGACCAATCGGTGTAACGCTGATTCGTTTATTCACAACCGGAATGCCGTATTCCTTCGCAATCTCGTCGCCGACCTCAACAAGCCTTGATGCCAGACACGTAATTTTATGATAAATGTTATCGGATAAAACCTTCAGATCGGAATCGATGCAGTCGAAAAGCGAAATGCCGAGCGTAATCGTACGCACGTCGAGATTCATCTTTTCAATCATCCGGTTTGTTTCCTGTATTTCTCTTCTGCTGATCATGATAATCCTTTCCGAACATCAGATGCGATGCATCATGTCAAAAATATCCTCTAACTGAATCCGGATCACACATCCGATTTCCTCACCCACACCGGACAGTCTGTCGGAAAGCGTGTTGAAATCAAGCGTTCCCGCAGACACATCCACAATCATCATCATGTTGAAATATCCGCTGACAATGGTCTGGGAAATGTCAAGCACATTCACATTTGCCTCGGAAAGGAATGTGCATACCTTGGCAATGATGCCGACGGTATCCTTTCCTACAACAGTAATAATCGCACGTTTCATAATATGGTTACCTCATTTCCGGCCGAAGCCTTACAATTCTATTATATCCATCGGACAGTCTCTGGGCGCAACAATCAGCTTCGGCTTTTTGATGTCATAATTCCAGATGCCGTCGAGTTCGTTCTGCATCGTGATCAAAGCAAGATCCGGCATGTTATTTTCCTGACTCAGATGTGCGAGAACGATGTAACGGAGCTTTTCCGAGAGCACATGTGACACAAGTCTTGCCGAATCTTCGTTGGACAGATGACCGGTTTCGCCCATAATCCTTCGCTTTAAGGAATACGGGTAGGACCCCGCAAGAAGCATGTAACGGTCGTAATTCGATTCGAGATACAAAAGATCCGAATCGTTCAGATGGTTTACAATCTCGGGCGTAATCATGCCGAGGTCGGTTGCCATTCCGATCTTCCTGCCTTCCGCTTTTACGGAAAATGCGACGGGATCTCCCGCATCGTGCGGAATCTTGCAGCATGTAACCGTCACATCTGAAAAGACGATTTCTTCTCCGGGCTTAATCGGATGAAACAGTTCTTCCGGAAGGTTCTCACTGCCGCGAAGCTTTTTGACGCCTTCAAGCGTCTTCTCCGTCCCGTAAACCGGCGTCGGGTTATGCTTTAAAAACACCGGAAGCCCGCCGATATGATCGATATGTTCATGCGTAATTAAAATTCCGTCAATATCCGAAAGAGAAAGACCGATTTTATTCAGTCCTTCCTCCGTCCTTTTTCCGCTGATTCCGACATCCACCAAAAGATGCGTATTTTCATTCCCGACAT
>CADBTG010000188.1 GCA_902797475.1 uncultured Lachnospiraceae bacterium
CGTGGGACGGGGTTAGTGGTCCATTACCGGGCATCATCAAAAGAAATGAGGAGCGATATGGATTACCTGAAAGAAAACAGTAAAATATGGGATGACCGGTCCGCCAACGCGGACCGGTGGTCCGTCCCGGTCTCGAGCGAGGAAGTTGCGCTGGCGAGACAGGGCGAATGGAGCATTTTGCTGACGCCGACGAAGCAGGTCCCGCACGACTGGTTTCCGCAGGAGTTGGCCGGGAAACATGTTCTGTGTCTCGCGAGCGGAGGCGGCCAGCAGGGCCCGATCCTCGCCGCAACGGGCGCGAACGTGACGGTATTCGACAATAGTAGAACGCAGTTGGATAAGGACTTGTACGTCGCACAGAGAGATGGACTGACAATCGCGACGGCGCAGGGAAATATGCAGGATCTTTCCGAATTTGCCAACGAAAGTTTTGACCTTGTGATCAACCCGTGGTCTAACAGTTACATCGACAACGTACTTCCGGTATGGAAGGAATGCGCCCGGATACTCAAGAAGGGTGGTATTCTCATCGCCGGCTTCAGCAACGGGGTCGAGAGTATCTTCGACCCGGTGAAACTCGAGCAGGGCGAACTCAGCGTGGCGTACAAGCTGCCTTACGCGGATGTTGACCATCTGGACAATCCGGACATAAAGCGGATTGCGGAGGCCGAAGGTTACATCTGGGGGCACACGCTCACGGACCAGATCGGCGGCCAGATTGACGCCGGCTTTGCAATCGTCGGTTTCTACGAGGACCGCGGCGGTACCGCGCTTGACAATTACATCAGCGGATCGATCGCGACGAAGGCTGTGAAATTGTAGGATCAGGAAGGAATCGATGGACGAGCATGCGGTGGCGAATTATATCAGGGACCGGATTAAGTGAGCAGACGGAGCACGCTATGAATGAAATAGAAATTCGTCAGATGACGCGAGAGGATATCCCTGCCATTTGTCAGGCAGATAATGATGAAACGGAATCATTTGTCGTTTACCTGAACAGGCAGCTGGATTTTCAGGATAACGGAGAGTGTGCCGCTTTATTGGCACTCTGCGACGGCAAAGCCGCAGGATACGTGTTTTTGTTTTATGAGTGCAGGTGGGGCGCCTTAAAAAATCAGGGACTGCCCGGGATATGTGATCTGGTGGTGTTTGAGCCATACCGGCGCAAACGAATTGCCACCGGGCTTATGGACTCGGCCGAGGCATTGGCACGACGTGTAAATACGAAAATCTATCTGGATGTCTGCCTGAACGCGGAATACGGCCCCGCACAGCGGTTCTATGCGCTCCGGGGCTACGTCCCCGACGGCGCAGGAGTATATTACGAGGAGCGTGTTCTGCCCAAAGATGAAGCTTGCAAAAATGATGATGAATTGACACTCTGTCTTGTGAAGGAATTGAGCTGAATCATCGAGACTATATCAGGGAGCGCTGCTATGGCAAATGAGAAATCGTGCGGAGCAATCACAGTCAGAGCCTTTACCGAAAGCGACCTTCCGCTCATGTATCTGCCGACAAGCGTGGAGCACATTTTGAAAGACTGATAAAGACATCGAATCCGCGGATTTCTTTTGACAAATCCCGGGTTCTGATATAGAATGAAAGCAAATCTTAAGAAAACGAGGTATTTTATGTTAAGCGTGGTTAGATAACAACCATTGCATGGATTCCGTGCAATGCGTTGCATGGGTACAATCAAAGAATGCAGTTGGTTTTCGCTGACAGCCGTAAGGCAGTCGGCTTATATCTTTGCGCTTAATATCTGATCAATACCTTGTTGCCTGTCGGGAAGTTTATCTCGAGGGTACATTTTCCGTGCCGGAATATCCATATGCCATTTGACGGGCACGGAGGCTACATAAATGATGATTGACCATGATATCTGAGCGCTTGGATATCATGGTTTTTGTTTTGGAAAGGAATAGTAATTACATGAATACGAAGACACATGCTAATAGTTGCGAGAAGTACAGAGAGCTTTTCACAAAAGAATACTTAATGGGTCCGAACAGCATAAGGCTGTTAGATGAGCTGCTTACGAAATATCCGCTGCCGGAAGGCGGTCGCGTGATGGACCTTGGTTGCGGAAAGGGGATTACGAGCCTTTTCCTTGCGAAGGAAGCGAAGGTAATTGTATTTGCCACCGACCTTTGGATTTCAGCCACGGAAAATGCAAAGCGCTTCGAGCAATGGGGCGTTGCGGACCGCATCATCCCGATCCACGCTGATGCGAACAGTCTCCCTTATGCGCAGGAATACTTTGATGCCGTTGTCAGCATTGACGCCTATCATTATTTCGGCGCTAAGAAGGGTGTTTTTGAAGACAAGATATTGCCCTATATAAAGAAGGACGGCGTCCTGGTTATTGCCGTGCCGGGCCTTAAGGAAGAATTGACTGAGAAGCAGGAAGAGGAATTGTTAGACTGGTTTGAAGGCAATCGGGACGATCTGGATACGTTCCATTCCCTCGGATGGTGGTTAGAACTGTTTCAGGGAAATGACGATTATGAAGTCGTGACGGCATGTAACCCGGACTGCTTTTCAGAAGCATGGCAGGACTGGTTTAACTCAGGACATAAATACGGAATAAAGGATCAAAAGTACTTCGACCGCGGACTCGGAGAGTACTTATCCTTTATCGGATTGGTTATCAGGAGAAAGAGATGAATACAGAACAACAGATAGAATTTGACCGGATCAAAGAAGCATGGTCGGCGCTTGCCGTGACGGACTATGCGAAAGCAAAAATCAAAGAGAAAACGGTCATTTTAGAAGAAACGGAACTCAGGCACGAACTGAAGGAAACGAGTGATGCGAAGCAGATGATTGAGAAGCTCGGAGCCCCGCCTTTACAGGATGTGACCGAGATTAAGGAAATCCTTCAGGTTGCGCAGCGTGGAGACTGCCTTACGCCCTATCAGCTTGAGAGAGTCGAGAAGGTTTTGATTGTGGTAGAGCGGCTGCGGCTCTACCTGGCAAGAGGAAAGCAGTTAGGGAATCCCCTGGCGTATTACGATGAGAACCTCGACGATCTTACCGATCTCCGGGAAGAAATCAGCCGGCAGATCCGAAACGAGGCGGTGGACGACCGGGCTTCGAAGGCGCTTTTTGACATAAGAACGAAAATCATCAGTCTCGAAGAAGCGATGAAGCAGAAGGCGGAGCAGGTAATCCGTTCCGAGCGGGACTGCATGGCCGACACCTTTTATACATTCCGAAACGGAAGGGTCTGCGTTCCGGTGAAGAAGGAATACCGCTTCAAAATCCCCGGAAGCGTAATCGACAAATCAGCGACAGGAAACACGGTTTTCGTGGAGCCTGCGGGTGTCGCCAGGATATTCGAAGAGCTTCAGCTTCTACGGGTAGACGAGGAGAATGAGGTATACCGAATCCTCTATACGCTGTCGGCGCTTTGTGCGGACGCGGTGCCTGCTATGGAGGAAAATGTGAGGATGATGGAGAAGCTCGACTTCGTATTTTCCAAAGGGAAACTGAGCGTGGATCTTGACTGCGTCGAGCCTGCCATCAACCTTGAGAGACGGATTGTGCTGAAGGCAGCGAGACATCCCGTAATGGACCGGAC
>CADBTG010000189.1 GCA_902797475.1 uncultured Lachnospiraceae bacterium
CACGGATTTGCCGGACTGACGACAGAGGGGGAGCTTCATATTCACCCCTGGAGTTATTATGAATGACAGAGCAATTAAAATATTAGAGTTTGACAAGATCCGTGAAATGCTTGTTCATTTTGCGGGATCTGATTTGGGACGCAGACGCTGTGCGGCCCTGGTGCCCTCGGATACGCGGGAACAGGCGGAAGCATGGCAGCAGGAGACCGAGGATGCCCTGACAAGAACCTATTCGAAGGGTTCCCTTTCGTTCAGCGGCATTCCGGATATCGGTGATTCCCTGCTTCGCCTCGAGAGAGGCGGTTGTCTGCAGATTCCCGAGCTTTTGCGCATCGGCTCGTTACTTACGGCAGTTGCCAGAGCAAAAGCGTACGGCTGCCCCGGAGACCGCGGCGAAGACGTGCCGGAGGATTCTCTTTCGGAACGTTTCGACCTGCTGCAGGAGCTTCGGAGCGAGAAGCTGGAAATCAGCCGCTGCATCCTTTCCGAAGAGGAAATCGCGGACGATGCAAGCGCAGGCCTTAAGAGTGTTCGCCGTAAGATGAAGGCGACCAACGACAAGATTCATGAGAGACTCGGTTCCATCCTTTCCGCCGCCTCGCAGGCCGGAATGATTCAGGACGCTCTCATTACGATGCGGGACGGCAGGTATTGCCTTCCGTATAAGAGCGAGTACAAAAACCAGGTTGCCGGCATGGTACACGACCAGTCCGCATCGGGCTCCACGTCTTTCATCGAGCCGATGGAAATCGTGAAGCTGAACAACGAATTGCGTGAACTGGAGATTGCCGAGGCGGAAGAAATTCAGAAGGTTCTTGCTGCGTTAAGCGAAATGCTTGCGCCGTATGCCGGGGATCTCCGCTATGACCGCGAGGTTATGACGGAACTTGATTTCATCTTCGCCAGAGCGTATCTGGCAAAGGAGATGAAGGCTGTCCGTCCCGAGTTCTCGGACGACCGTTCCGTTAAGATCGTGGCAGGCCGCCATCCTTTGATCGACCCGAAGAAGGTTGTCCCGATTGATATTTCGTTCGGACAGTCTTACTCGAGGGTAGTCATCACGGGTCCGAATACCGGCGGTAAGACCGTTTCGTTAAAGACGGTCGGACTGTTCACGCTGATGGGCCAGGCAGGCCTTCACGTACCGGCAAAGCACGGCACTGTACTTGGCATTTTCCCGGAGGTTTTTGCGGATATCGGAGATGAGCAGAGCATCGAACAGTCTCTGTCCACATTTTCCTCGCATATGACCAACACGGTTAAGATTCTCGAGCAGGCAGAGGAGGATTCGCTTGTCCTGTTCGATGAGCTCGGCGCGGGTACCGACCCGACGGAGGGTGCCGCACTGGCGATGGCAATCTTGAGCAGGCTGCACCGTTTCGACATCCGGACGATGGCGACAACGCACTATGCGGAGCTGAAGGTTTTCGCCATGACGACGGAGGGTGTCATCAACGCCTGCTGCGAATTCGACGTGGAATCGCTCCGCCCGACGTACCGGCTTTTGATGGGAATCCCCGGAAAGAGCAACGCATTTGCCATCTCTAAACGGCTCGGCCTTCCCGACGAAATCATCGCGGAAGCGGATTCCTACATCGGCATCCGGGACAAGAGCTTTGAGGATATGATTGCGGGACTCGAGGAGACCAGGCTGAAGCTCGAGGAAGAGCTGAGCCAGGCCAAGGCGGACCGCAGGGAGACCGCGCTTCAAAGAAGCGAGTGGGAGAAGAAGAACAAAGCCATCGAGGAGCGCAAGGACCGCATCATCGCCGACGCGAAAGCCGAGGCGGGACGCGTGCTGCAGGATGCGAAGGACTTCGCGGACGAGACAATCCGCCGCATCAACAAACTCGGCACATCCGGTGCAAACATGGCAGCGCTTGAGGACGAACGCCGCAAAACCCGCGAGAAGTTAAATGCTACGGTTCCGGCGAACGAGCTGAAGAAGGAGCAGAAGAAGGGCGAACACAAGGCCGAGGAATTCCGAATCGGCGACCCGGTGCTCGTTTTGAGCATGAATGTGAAGGGCACCATTCATACGCTCCCGAACGCCAAGGGCGACTGCTTCGTGACGATGGGAATCATGACGACCAAGGTCAACATCCGGGATCTCGCGATTCTGGAGGCTCCGAAAGAGGAAAATGTCAAGAAGGTCTTCACGGCAACCGGAATCGGCAACAAAGCGATGACGATAAGCCCCGAGCTGAATCTCGTCGGCAAGAGGACGGACGAGGCCGTGGCGGAGCTTGACAAATATCTGGACGATGCCTACCTTGCACACATTAACAAAGTAACGATCATACACGGACGCGGCACGGGAGCCGTTCGGCAGGCCGTGCATCAACATTGCAAACGGACGAAATATGTCAAGTCCTATACCATTTCCCCCGATTACGGGTCGACCGAAGTGGAGTTTAAGGACTGATCAAAAGGAGGAGAAAAGCATGGCGGAAAAGCAAAAGATTCTGATTGTGGATGACGACAACAATATTGCGGAGCTGATTGCTCTTTATCTGACAAAGGAGTGCTTCGAGACCAAAATCGTCGGAGACGGCGAGGAGGCAGTGCGCCAGTTCGCGGAGTTTGAACCGAATCTGGTGCTTCTCGACCTGATGCTTCCGGGCATTGACGGTTACGAGGTATGCCGTTCCATCCGGAAGACGAGCGACACGCCGATCATCATGCTTTCCGCTAAGGGCGAAATCTTCGACAAGGTGCTTGGACTTGAGCTCGGCGCGGACGATTACATGATGAAACCGTTCGATTCGAAGGAGCTGGTTGCGCGTGTTAAGGCCGTGCTTCGCCGCATGCGTCAGGACAATCCGCCGACGGAGCCTCTTCACGAGCAGCATTCCGGTCCGGTGGTCAGCAGCGAGCAGGGCGACTATGTTTCCTATACCGACCTGATCATCAACCAGACCAACTACGCCGTGACCTATATGGGAAGAAAACTGGAGATGCCGCCGAAGGAATTCGAGCTTCTCTATTATCTGGCTTCCCATCCGAACCAGGTATTTACCAGAGAGCAGCTTTTGGATCGCATCTGGGGCTATGAATATGTCGGTGATACCCGTACCGTCGACGTGCATATTAAGCGCCTTCGTGAGAAGTTAAAAGACCACGAGGAGTGGCGCATCGGCACGGTTTGGGGCATCGGCTACAAGTTCGAACTGAGAAATGCACTGTAACACGATTTACGGGAGTAAACCATGAAGCATAAGGTCTGGCATAAATATGCCATTGTCTATCTGGTAGCGGCGGCGATGATTCTGATTGCAACCAATCTGATCGCCAGGCCGTTCTATCAAAGCGACAACATGAAAAGACATAAGGCCCGCATCTACAAGGAGTGTGTTGTCATTTCCGACGAATACATTTCCGAGTATAAGCTGCCCGGTTTCACGCTGGAGACATTCCTTCTCCAGATGAAAGCCGTGCGGATGATGCTCGACGCAGACATCTGGGTTGTGGGAGCCGACGGACGCATGATTGCCGCAACGGGCGAGAATCTGCAGACGACGCCGATCAACCTGAATGAGAAGGCACCGGGACTTTTGGACAACACCTATTCGGAGAATGTCTTCGTAGAGGGGCTGACAAAGGAGAAAGTTCTCTGCGCCGTTGAGCCGGTTAAGGAAGGTTACAACATCAAAGGTTTCATCGTCATTGCGGAGCCGATGTCACGTACGACCGACGAGACCGACAATTTCATCACCCGCATGAACATCATATCGGGAAACTGCCTCCTGATTCTGCTCCTCGTATTTTTCCTGTTCGCGGTGTACCATACGAAAAACCTGCAGAACATCAACAAAACAATCATTGCCTATACGGACGGTGATTTCACGGCGGAAGCCGGTGTTCGCGGGCACGACGAATACCGAGACGTGGCGCTTTCCGCACACATGCTTGCGGAGCAGCACGCGAACCTCGTGGATTACCAGAAGAACTTCGTGGCAAATATCAGCCATGACTTCCGTTCTCCGCTGACCTCGATTAAGGGCTATGCCGAGGCTATGAAGGACGGCACGATTCCGTATGAGATTCAGGGCAAATACCTGAACATCATCCTGTTCGAGACGGAACGCCTTTCCAACCTGACGAACGACCTGCTCGATCTGAGTAATTTCGAAAATAAGGGCGTACGGCTTATCTGGGAGCGGTTCGACATCGTAAAGATGCTGAAGCAGTCCTCCGCGACATTTGAAGGAAAATGTTCCCAGAAGAACATGAAAATCCGCCTCGTATTTCCCGAAAACGAGTTATACGCCTATGCGGATAAAGGTAAGATTCAGCAGGTTGTCCACAACCTGATCGATAACGCAATCAAGTTCAGCAAACCCGACAGCGTCGTGACGGTTGTCGTGGCGGAGAAACGTGACAAGGTGCTCGTCTCCGTGAAGGACACCGGAATCGGAATTCCGAAGGACGCCATCGGTAAGATTTGGGAACGGTTCTACAAAACCGACCTGTCCCGCGGTAAAGACAAGCGCGGAACCGGTCTCGGACTTTCCATTACCAAGCAGATTATTGCCGCACATAACGAGAATATCAAGGTTATCAGTACCGAGGGCGAAGGTACCGAATTCGTCTTCAGTCTGCAGAGAGCGGATAGTTAGGAGTGGTTATGAAACAAACAAATGATACAAAGGACGAGAACGCCAAAAAGGCTGCCGAAACAGGCGAGAATTACGGCTTCATCAAAGAAGAGCGTGTTCCTCTCGGCAAATGGCAGAAGCGTCGGAAATACCTGCGAAACGCATTGATTGTCGTGGCGGTTGCCGCGCTGTTCGGTGTCATCGCGAGATGCTCCTACGGAATCTCCGACTATGTCATCAGACATTTCTTCACGGACGATCCGAAGGAACCGGTAACCCTTCGACCGAGCCCGTCCGTTAAAGTCAATCCCGGCGGAGAAGTCATCCCGGACATCGACCTGAAAGCGCTTGAAAGCTATGAAAAGATTGTGCAGGGCGTGCAGGACGCTGTCGAGTCGCTTGACCCGTGCATGGCACGCATCAGCTACGTATCGCGGATTAAGGACCCTGTGTTCGCCGATGTGACCGAAAGCGTCGTAGACACGAGCGGTGTCATCATCGCGGAGAACGGAGAGGCTTACCTGATTCTTGCCCAGTATGACGTTTATAATGAGACCCGGCATGACAACATCATGGTCACATTTTACGGAGGCAAGAAGGCAGAAGCCAAGGTGTTCCGCAAGGCGCCCGAGGAAGGGCTTGTGCTCTTTGCCGTGAAGCATAAAGACTTTTCCGCCGCAGATAAGAATCTCATTCGCACGGTGCCTTTCGGCAGATCCTCCGAGCTCACCCTCGGGTCTGCAATCATCGCGATCGGGTTCCCTAACGGGCATTCGCCTTCTGTGAACATGGGCATGGTTTCGAGCCGCGCCGAGAAGGTTTATGTGCCCGACAATGCGCTTGAAATCATTGACACCAATATGTTCGGCGGACGCGGAGAGAGCGGCATTTTGGTGAATTCTTCCGGCAAATTCGTGGGATTTATCACGAACCGTTATCATAACGGCGGCCAGAGCATCCAGGCGCTTAGCATTGATAAGTTCGAGGAGTTGCTCCGGCTTTTGGCAAATGACATGGCTTATCCCAGATTCGGTGCCGTGTTCCGCGACATCAATGACGAAGTGCTTTCGCAGATGTCCCTGCAGAACGGCATCATCATCGATGAAATCGTGGAAGGAAGCTCGGCAGCGCAGCAGGGATTTCGAAAGGGAGACATCATCGTGAAACTGGACGGCAATCCGGTAACCGCGGTGGAAGAATTTTTCGCGATTTATTCGCGTTATACCCGCGGTGAGGACGTGGAAGCAACGTTCTACCGAAACGGCAAGGAAATGAAGAAAAAATGGACAGTCAGCCTGACTTATTAGAAAGAGGTACATATGCGTTATATCAAAGAACTGCGTGAAGGCGAAATGGTGACGGAGGTTTATCTGGTCAAACAGTGCCAGATTCTGAAGGCCAAGACAGGAAAGAATTACATGTCGCTGACGCTGCAGGACAGGTCGGGCTCGCTCGACGCGAAGGCGTGGGATCTCGGGCCTGCGATTGCCAATGTGGATCCGCTTGATTTCGTGAAGGTGGAAGGACAGGTGACGAGCTTCCAGAATGCGCTGCAGCTAAATGTGCGGCGGCTTCGGAAGGCCGACGAGGGCGAATACGACCAGGCAGATTACATCCCGACGACTGACAAAGACCGCAAGGAGATGTTTAAGGAGCTTAAAGGGTACATTGACTCCGTGAAGGAGCCGCACCTGAAGACGCTGCTTACGAACGTCTTTAGTGATAACGATATCGTGACCCGCTTCATGAATCATTCGGCTGCGAAGGCAATTCACCATGCCTTTGTCGGAGGCCTTTTGGAGCACACGCTTTCGGTGACGAAGATGTGTGCCTACCTTGCCGACAGTTATCCGATTCTGAACCGCGACCTTCTGCTTACGGCGGCGATATTCCACGACATCGGCAAGCTTTCCGAGATTTCTTCCTTCCCGGAAAATGATTACACCGACGACGGGAACCTGCTCGGGCATATCTTCCTCGGGGCCGAATTTGTCGGAAAGAAGATGGAAGAGATTCCTCATTTTCCTGCGGGACTGGCCTCAGAGCTTCGTCACTGCATCCTGGCGCACCACGGCGAGCTGACCTTCGGATCGCCGAAGAAGCCTGCTATCGCCGAGGCGCTCGCATTGAGCATGGCCGACAATCTGGATGCCAAAATGGAGTGCCTGAAGGAGCTTTTCGCAGGCAATGACACGGAGGGCGTCTGGCTCGGATACCAGAAGCTTTTTGAAAGCAACATTCGTATTACTTCGAAACAATAACAGGAGAAATGCCGCCGTCATGGCGGCATTTTCGGAAAGAACAGCATGTTTGTAAAGAATCAGCTTACGGAACTGAAAATCGAAGACATTACCGACACCGGAGAAGGAATCGGGCACATCAACGGCTTCACGGTCTTCGTGTCCCGCGCCGTTCCCGGGGATACCGTGCGCGCCCGCATCATCAAGGTGAAGAAGACGTATGCGATCGCGAAGGCGGAGGAAATCCTTGTGCCGGCGGCGGGCAGGGTTGAGCCTGAGTGCCCGGTTGCAGGCTCGTGCGGAGGGTGCCAGCTTTCGTACATGTCCTATGCGTCGCAGCTTATGCTTAAGCAGAAGAAGGTGGAGGACTGCATCCGTCGGATCGGCGGATTTGCCGACGTGCCGGTGCTGCCGATTCTCGGGATGGACAACCCCTTCGGGTATCGGAACAAAGGGCAGTTTCCGGTCGGAAGCCTAATCCGTAAGGAAGGCGCGGGCGACGGAAAGAAGGAGCCGGTGCTCGGTTTTTACGCGGGGCACAGCCACCGCATCGTCCCGACGAAGGAGTGCATGATGCTCTGGCCCGGGCATGAAAAGATTCTTGCGGCAGTTCGGGAGTACCTTCTTACAAGCGGTGCAAAGCCCTATGACGAGGAGACCGGAAAGGGACTTGTGCGCCATGTTCTGATGCGCCGCGGCGCGGCGACCGGACAGGTATCGGTATGCCTTGTTGTGAACGGACGCAGCATTCCGAAGGCCGAGCTTTTGTGGGAAAGCCTTCGGCAGATAGAAGGGGTCGTCGGACTCTGTCTTAACGTCAACACCGAGCAGACCAATGTGATTCTCGGCCGTGAGACGATACCGTTATTCGGAAGCGTCACGATTACCGATTTCATCGGCGATGTGGCATTTGAAATCTCCCCGACCGCATTCTACCAGGTGAACCCCGTGCAGATGAAGGTGCTTTACGACACGGCGCTTTCCTACGCCGGACTTACGGGGCAGGAGGTCGTATGGGACCTTTACTGCGGCATCGGTACCATTTCCCTCTTTCTTGCAAAGCACGCGAAGCGTGTCATCGGCGTTGAAATTGTTGAAGACGCCGTCAAGAACGCGAAGGCAAATGCCAAACGCAACCGCCTTACTAACGCCGAATTCCACGTCGGCGCGGCGGAGGACGTCGTTCCCCGGCTGATTGCCGAAGACCCTTCGGTAAAGCCGGATGTCGTCGTGGTCGATCCGCCGAGAAAAGGCTGCGAAAAGTCGCTTCTCGAGACGATCCTTTCGATGGAACCGGCCCGCATTGTTTATGTTTCCTGTGACCCGGCAACGCTTGCCCGCGACCTCAGAATCCTCGCCGACGGCGGTTACCGTGTCGACCGCGTCCAACCCGTTGATCAGTTCCCCGGAAGTGTGCACGTCGAGACGGTCGTTTTGCTGTCAAAGGTGAACACATATAAAGAGTAAAAGTATTGGTTTCAAAGACTTCTGCAGCAGAAGCAACGGGAGAACGGACAGACATGAAACAACACATCACTCATCCGATACCGCCCTTTTATGATGAGAACTCGGAAATCCTGATTCTGGGCAGCTTTCCGTCCGTGAAATCAAGGGAGCAGGGCTTCTTCTACGGGCACCCGCAGAATCGATTTTGGAAGGTGCTTGCGCGGGTTTTTGAAGACGAAACGCCGGGCACGGTGGCGGACAAAAAGGCATTCTTAACGAGGCATCATATCGCGCTTTGGGATGTCATTGAAGCCTGCGACATCAAAGGCTCCTCCGATGTCAGCATCGAAAATGTGACGCCGACGGACCTCTCGCGGATATTGAAATCAGCCAGGATATCGTGTATTATCGTTAACGGCAAAACGGCCGAAAGATACTACCGGCAATACACCGAGAAGGCAATCGGAAGAAAAGCCGTCTGCCTGCCTTCGACGAGCCCTGCGAACGCCGCATGGAGCCTTGAAAAGCTTACCGAAGCCTGGCGCGAGGCAATCCGTTAAGCCGGCGGAACATAGAAACGGAAGGAAATCGTTTTGATGGAAAAGGATACACAACCCGTGTCGACGAAACCTGCATCGGAGGTGGCATTTGCCACGGCCTGCCCTTATGCGAAGAAATGCGGCGGGTGCGACTACCAGGGGGTTCCGTACGCGGAACAGCTGAAGAAGAAACAGAAGGACGTCCGAAAGCTTTTAGAACCGTTCAAAAAGCCGGAGCCGATTCTTGAGGCCGCGCATCCGCTTCACTACCGGAACAAGGTGCACGGCATCTTCGGTCGCGACAAGAAGGGAAACATCTTTACGGGCATCTATGAGGAGAAGAGCCACCGCATCGTGCCGGTAGAGGACTGCGGCATTGAAGACGCGACGGCATCTGCCATCCTGAAGACCCTCTGTGAGCTCGTAAAATCGTTCAAAATACGCGTTTATGACGAAGACAGGGGAACAGGTCTCCTGCGCCACGCTTTGATCCGTGTGGGGCGAAATACGAAAGAAGTCATGGTCGTCCTGGTTGCGATGGACCCGATCTTCCCGTCGAAGAACAACTTCACGAAGGAACTCAGAAGGCGCCACCCGGAGATCACGACCGTTGTTCTCAACATCAACGACCGTGACACCAGCATGGTGCTCGGTGAACGCAATATC
>CADBTG010000190.1 GCA_902797475.1 uncultured Lachnospiraceae bacterium
AAAGGCGCCGGTCCCTTATCGAACGCGTCCTTGTTATAGTAAGCGAAATAGCCGACCTTGTGGGTTTCGGTGTCCTTATACATGCCGCGGTTGTCCGGGCTCGTCTTTACGGTCACGATGCCCGGGTCCTCATTCATGCCAAGCGCTTCGAAATCCGGCTCGTATTCCATCTTGCCACACCACATCTTGAACTTACGGACGAAGTTCTTGAAATCGGCCTTGTAGTCCGCCGCATCCTTAATAAGCAGGTTCTCACAGCCCGCAAAAGCGGCATTAATCTCATCGCTGTTGGCAACCGAAAGGATGCCGATGTCCTTACGCTCAACCGTGGGAACGACACTCAGACGCTCCATCGAGCACATTGCGGGCGTAATTTCGCCGGGGCCCCAGAGATATTCGCCCTGAAGCGTTTTAAGCAGGTTCTTTGCAATATAATCGGCCGATGCGCCGTATCCGTAAAGGTCCGCGCGGAAAATGGCACCACGCACGTAATATCCCTGAAATTCTCTCGTAAAGAAATTCTGAATCTCAACAATGCCGTCTTTATAAAACGGATTCATCTTCACTTCCGCGATCAAAGCCGCATAAAGGCTCTCATCCGAAGCTTCCCAGCCGCCCTCGCAGGTCGGGTAGACAAAAAGCACGCTCGAATCAACGGACGCCGCAATATCGGCGAGACCGGTCTGCTTCGCGAAGACGATTGCCTCATCCATCGTCATCTTCTTCTCTTCGAGCACCGTAAGCATCGGGGCACGAAATGTGTAGTTCAAAGCCTCTCCGTCAATGTCGGACTTCGGCACATACACCTTCAGATAAAACTTCTCGTAGGTGTGCTCCCAATACTTTGCGCCGTCACCGAACACCGTAACGGCAGGTCTTTCCATAATTCCCATAAAAACCTCCTTCAAAATCAAATTCCGGCCGAATCAGAACGATTCAGCCGGAATTCGTCTGCTTAACAGATTAATTATATCACATTCTGAACGAAAATGGTAGCATTTTTCATAAAATTCACGCATTGTTTACCGGTTCAGAAATGCCTGCAGGTCATTCCAGGTACGGAGTGCCTCCTCGCGGCCCGCATAGTAAACCCGCATGAGCTCGGAGCCGTCACGCTCGAGATTCGGGATGTTAAGCGGTTCCTTCGGCGCAATCACGAATGCGGCGCCTTCCTGCTCCCTCTCGGTGACATAGGCCGTCTGCAGGTTGTACATCAGGTGTCTTTTGGACATGCACTCAATCATCTTCGGATAATTGTGAAGCGTCAGCTTGGCAACCGGAATCAGCGCACTCTTCTGCTTCACATAGCCGCGCGGCTGCGTCAGAATGACAACGTTCTTCGGGTAACCCCTGCCTTCTAAAAACTTAAGCGGAATCGAGTCGGTAATGCCGCCGTCCAAAAGCTTTCTGTCGCCGAACGGAACGACGCGGGAAACCATCGGAAGCGATGCGGACGCACGCATGAACATAAGGTCCTGTTCGTCTCCGTTCAACAGGTTTTTGTAAACCGGGATGCCCTTTTCCACATCCGTTGCCACGCCGTAAAAGTCCATCGGATTTTTACGGTAGGTTTCCGTATCGAATACGTCAAGGTGCTGCGGAATCTCGCGATAGCAGAAATCCGCGCCGAAAATGTCACCCGTTTTGATGAGTGAGGTAAAGCCCTTATATCGCTTATCATCGGCAAAACGCACATTATAGCGGATGGCACGTCCGATCTGGCGCGATTTGAAGTTGCAGCCGATGGCCACACCTGCGGAAACGCCGACGGCTCCGTCAAAGGTCAGCCCCTGTTCCATCCATACATCCAATACTCCGGCGGTGAAAAGCCCTCTCATGCCGCCGCCTTCCATGACAAGTCCTGTCTTCATTCGGTTGTTCTCCCCCTTAAACAGTTTATTATTCCTTCGAATTATCAGTTTTCTCAGATTCATCCTCTGTCTTTTCGGTCCCTGCCTCTTTTTGCGCCTTGGCTTCTTCGGCCTTCTTCGCTTCGGCCTCTTTTTGTGCTTTGGCTTCCTCGTTTTCTCTCTTATGGATGTTGTCGATATCCTCTGTCGTTCCGCTCTGTCCGTCATCGTCGGGCGCACGGAATTCACCCTTCTCGACAAGACGCAGGAAGGCTTCCACAACGTCGCCGAACAACTGGCTTCCGGCGGCACCCTTAATGATCGAAACAGCCTTATCGAAGTTCATCCGCTTCCGGTAAGGACGGTCGGAATACATGGCATCGAAGCAATCCGCAACGGCAATGATCTGCGCGACTCTCGGGATTTCTTCGCCCTTCAAGCCGTTCGGATAGCCTTTGCCGTCAGGCCGTTCATGATGCGCGCCTGCACCGATGGCAAGCTCCGGCATGATTGAAATGTCCTTCAAAACGTTATAACCGAGCGACGTATGCGATTTGATCTGCATGAATTCGTCGTCTTCGAGTTTTCCTTCCTTCTTCAGAACCTTATCCTCGACACCGATCTTGCCGATATCGTGCAGAAGGGCGATGTTATGGTATTTTTCAACATTCTCTTCGGAATAGCCGAGCTCGGTCGCAAGCATGGCCGTATATTTTGCAACGCGGAAGGAGTGACCGTTCGTGTAGCTGTCCTTCATATCGATCGTCTTAGCGAAGGCCTCAATCATCTCGTTGATGAAGATTCTCTGCTCTTCTTCCTTCTGTTCGAGGCGTTTGATCTTTCGCGATACGATTCTCCAGACGACAAATGCCACGAGCATGATTCCCAAAATCACGGAAAGCACTATGAACCACGGGTACTCATAGAACATCTTGTTCTTTACGATGACGACCGAAAGCTCTTTTATGCCGATGCCGGAGGAATCCTGAATCTGCATTTTGAAGGTATAGGACTTGCCGTGAAGGTTCGTGTACGAAACCGATTTCATGTCCGTACGCTTCACCGTAACCTTCGCCGAGTCAAAGCCGTCAAGCCAGAAGGTAACGGTCGGATTGGTCATCGAATACGTAAAAACATAGTTATAAATCGTAATCTTTCTGACATCGGCCTTAATCCTGAATTTGCCGTTCGCATCCGGATAGATAAGATTTCCGTCTGCCTCAATGAAAGGCACAGCAGCCTTCAGGTCATTCACGTTATCGAACGGCTCCTCAATGTCCACCTGCGTAACGCCGTCGTTACCCGCGATGTAAAGCGTTCCGTTACTCGTCAGCTCACTGTAGGAATTGGATGTCGCAACATGCGGAAGACCCTTTCGCCAGTCATATAAAACCGGCTGCATGGACCCGTTGCGCAGCAGCTCTTCCGCCGAGATGACATGGATGCCGTTACTGCTTAAGATCCACATTTCCCCGCGGCTGTTCCAGAAAATGTCAAAGTTATTCGAATACGGGAACTCCTTCAGGATTGTAAGATTATAGTCCGTATCCAAATAACCGATCGAGTTACTCGTTACAACCCAGAAAACCTGTCTTTCCGAATCCCATTTAATACGCAGGATAACATCGGAAGTGAGACCCGACAGCGTATCCAGATGTCTGACCATTTGGGTACCGACGATGAAAATTCCGCCGCCGTCCGTTCCCATGACACATTCGCCGTTAGGCGCCTCGGCAACCGTCAGGATTTCGGTATTCGTAATGCCGTCGTTTTCGGTATAGGCTTTACGGATCTGCCCGTCACGGATCAGTACGACGCCGCCGGTGCATACTGCCCAAATCGTTCCGTCCCTGCATTCACAGACCGTACGGATTCGTTTGGACGGCATTCCGTCAACCATGGTGTAGCAGGTTACGACGCCCCGGTCATAGCAGACCAGGCCGTAATCGCTGAAGGTCGAAAACCAGATTCGGTTTTTGCTGTCACGGATAATCGAACGAATCCGGCAGCCGTCAAGCAGCTTAATCAGATCCGTCTCGCGAATCTTTCTGCCCTTCTGCGTCTTTACGGATTTCACGTTCCATTTGTCAATGATTTTGTTCGGACCGAGAACCGTAAGGCCGGTATCGGTTCCCAAAAGCAGCCAGTCATCATAGACGCAAGTCGAGTTTATGACATCGTTACCAAGACCGTACCACTCAGACACATCGGCGAACCGGTTCGAGGTAATCTTCATGACACCCTGTCTCGAGGAGACAAACCAGAGGTTGTTCTGATAGTCCGTCATCATTTCCTCGACGGAATTATGCATCGGCACATTGTCAAGCACGCGAATCTTCCCGTCCTGAATCAGGCCGATTCCGTCCTGGGCGCAAATCCAGATGACATCGTCAATCTTGTACATCGCGTTAATGTATTTGAGCGGTGCCACTTTGATCGTATCGAAGCGCTCAAGATGGTTCAGATAATCGGAATGGTAGATTCGCGATTCGCTCGTTCCGAAATAGACATATCCCGGCTGTTCGGGATCGGGCAGAACCGAAATGACGCCGGACATGCCTTTGATTTGCAGGTTGAAATACTTATTGATGATCCGGTTTTCAATCGTGAAGAATTCACCCTCCTGGGTGATGCCGTAGATCACGCCGTCGCTTCCGGTCCGCAGCTCACGAATGTAGGAATCCTTGATAAAGGCATGCTCCATCTGTCTCGCCTGCATCTGCGTATTGATTTCGACGATGCCGCATGTTGTGGCAACATAAATGTTTCCGTTCGGATCCTCGGCAATCGAACGCACGGAAAGGGACTTCAGCCCCTGCTCCTTCCGGAATGCCTTCGTCTCACCCTGGTTCATCATCACGACACCGCTGTCGTTGGTGCCGATCCAGAGCCGGTTTTTGCTGTCCACGAAAAGCGTGACAACGCTCGCTACGCCGGATGTGGAATCCACGCGTTCAAACGTATTGCCGTCATAACGGATCAGACCGCTGTAGCTGCCAATCCAGATAAAGCCCTCCTCCGACTGCACGATGGTGTTGGCTTCGGAGGTCGGAAGGCCGTTCTTGTCATTATATAAAGTCGTCGAGAATCCGGTGCCGGGTCTTGTCGGGTCCGAAGAAGCATATGCATCGTTCTCATCCTGAAAGATATCCGCCGCCTTGCCGTATGCGGGGAATGCCCCCGTAAAAAGAAAGAGACACAAGCAAAGGCATACTGCGACTTCCAGTAAGCCGGA
>CADBTG010000191.1 GCA_902797475.1 uncultured Lachnospiraceae bacterium
AACAGAGCGCGACCGTACGGCACTTTCAAAAAGCAGCAAAGGCAGCCGGCATTGCCGAAACAAAGCTTGTAACGACATGCGGCGGGAGCGACGCCAACCGGCTTAATGAGCACGGAATCGAAGCCATTACCGTTGCCTGCGCGATGGAAAATGTGCATACGACGGCAGAATACACCGTCTGCTCCGAACTTGTGCGGGCGGCGGAACTTGCGACAGCCTTGCTTACTGTATAATGACATCCTAAAACCCCGGAAGCATGCCGGGACCGATAATCGAACAGAAAGGAATCTGTTATGTATTCTTTGGAAACACGATGTATTCACGGGGAAGCTCATTCCGTTCAGGACGCAAATTATGCGGTTAGCTTCCCCATTTACCAGACGGCCTGTTTCAGCCACCTGACACCCGGACACAATCCGACGGGCTTTGATTATTCAAGAGAATCCAATCCGACCAGAAAGTTTCTGGAGGAAACCGTCAGCTCCTTGGAGGGAGCTCACGATACGGTCGCATTTGCCTCGGGAATGGCCGCGATTTCGGCCTTTTTCGAACTGTTTCGGCCGGGAGACCGCATTCTGTGCGGCGAGGACCTGTACGGCGGCGTTGTGCGTCTGATTCAGCAGGTCGCCTTGAAGAACGGTTATCAGATCGAATATGTGGATACCACAGATGCGGCAAAGGTTGCCGCGGCAATCCGACCGGATACGAAAGCCGTGTACCTCGAGACGCCTTCCAATCCGATGATGCGCGTAAGCGACATTGCGGCAATCGCCGAAATCGCACATGCAAACGGCGCGGTGCTTGCGGTCGACAACACGTTCATGACGCCGGTTTTGCAGCATCCGATTGCAAACGGGGCCGATTTCGTGATTCATTCGGGGACCAAGTACCTGAGCGGACATAACGACACGGTTTGCGGCTTTTTATGCAGCGCCGATCCGGAACAGGCAGCCCGTGTGAGACTGATCAGCAAGACAACCGGGGCAACGCTCGGCCCGTTTGAGTGCTGGCTTTGCCTGCGCGGCATGAAAACACTCGCCCTCCGCATAAAACGGCATGTGACAAATGCCGAAACCGTGCGTGACTGGCTCAGAGGGCGGGAGGAAGTCGACAACATTTATTATGCGGGAAGCGGGATGATCTCGTTTACCGTGAAGTCACCCGAAAAGGCGCTTTCGATTCTGAAAAATGTGAAGCTGATCACATTTTCCGAGAGCCTCGGCGGAACGGAGAGCCTGATTACCTATCCGATTGTACAGACGCACCCGGATGTGCCCGACGAACAGCGCAGAAGGCTCGGAATCACGGACTGCCTGCTTCGGATGTCGGTGGGAATCGAGGACCCGGCGGATATTCTGGGCGATTTGGAGCAGGCATTTCGCGCGGACAGCGAAAAGTAAGAGGGCCGGGAAAACGGCCGGAGGACGGTCATGGCGGAAAGAAATCTGGATTTTGACACGGTGATTAACAGGCGTAACACAAAATGCCTGAAATATGATTTTGCGAGGAGACGCGGTTACCCGGAGAATGTTCTTCCGTTATGGGTCGCGGATATGGATTTCCGCACGAGCTCATACGTGGAGGACGCGCTTAACGGGCTTGCCGCGCATAACATATACGGATATACGAACAACCAGGACGGAGACGGCTTTTTCGAAGCCGTAGCGGGATGGATGAAGAAGCGGCACGACTGGGAGGTCAGACGTGATTGGCATGTGAAGACACCGGGAGTCTGTTTTGCAATCGGATCGGCAATCCGCGGGCTTACGGAACCCGGAGACGCCGTCATCATAGAGCAGCCCGTTTATTATCCGTTCGCTGACATCATCCGAAAAAACAACCGCAAGCTTGTCGTTTCGGAGCTCCGCCAAAACGATGCGGGGCATTACGAGATGGATTTTGAGGATTTCGAGCGTCGCATTCAGGAGGAAAATGTCAGGCTCTTCATACTCTGCAACCCGCATAATCCGGTCGGCAGGGCGTGGAGCAGGGAAGAGCTTCTCACCATAGGAAAGATATGCGAAAAGCACGGCGTGACCGTGTTCAGCGATGAAATCCATTTCGATTTTGTCTGGGGCGGGAGGCATCACATTTTCCAGGAGGTGAGCGAAGAATTCCGGGAATTCACAATCACGGCAACCGCACCGAGCAAAACCTTTAATCTGGCAGGGCTGCAGCAGTCCAATATCTTCATACCGAATGCGGGCATTCGAAGGCGCGTGCAGCTTGCGATTGCACAGACCGGATACGATGAACCGAACGCGGCCGGATTGGCGGCGGCACAGGCAGCCTATGAAAACGGGGCGGAGTGGTTTGATGCGGCACGTACATATATTCGCGGAAACCTGGATCATCTTGCCGAATATGTCAGGGATAACATCCCCGGGGTCCGCGTAACGAATACCGAGGCAACCTACCTGGCCTGGCTTGACTGCCGGGAACTAGGTCTGTCCGAAACGGAGTTGGAGGACAGAATTGTGAATAAGGCCGGGCTGTGGCTTGACCGCGGAACCATGTTCGGCCAGGGCGGGGCAGGGTTTGAAAGAATCAACGTCGCCTGCCCGCGAAGAGTGCTTGACGAAGCACTGCGCAGACTTAAGGTCGGTCTGGCCTGAAAAAATGATTCTGTACTGTTATCTGAAGCAAAGTCCTCATACGCTGTGCATTTGATAAAAAGAGTACATGACGATGCTTGAACTCCCTTCGGTTTGATGCTATGATATTTTTCAGGGTATCGGGCCGGAAATCAAAACTTTTATGTGTGGTATTCTCCCCATATCCTGAAAACGGTATGGGGAGATTTTTTATGAAATTCAGACGCTTTTTGGTGTGTTTGCTGATTGCGGTTTCGGTATTGGCAGCAGGACTGGCCGTCTGGCTTGAGGTTCTTCCGCGTATCGCTTACAGCAAAAGGATTAAGCAGTTTGACTGCTATCAGGTAAAAGTGGTCTCTGATAACGGAGCATGGCGGAAGAAACGCCTTGAGATGAGCCTGGAAGAATATGCCGGACTGAAAGAAAAACTGCTTCGGGACAAATGGTACGACGAGACGCAAGATCTCGAAAACGGTCTGCATAAACCGGCCGGCCCGGGGTTTACGGAGGAAGAGTATAACAGCGTGAGGGAAGTGCTTGCTCATGTGTATACACCGTATCCGTTCCTTCAAATTGCCGATGCAAAAAGGATCTGTGAACGCATTTGCGTTATGATTCTTGAGGAAAAGGTAATTATTCAGTATGAGAGTTATCTCACGCCTGTCAATTCGGGAATAAAGTGGTAAGAAGGTATGTCTGCATGAAGAAAAAGGTTCGTACATTTTTGTTGGAAATCGCGGCGCTTCTGGTCGGCAGTGCCGCTTACGCATCGGCTCTTTATGCCATCATGGATAAAAACCATCTGGCGCCGGGAGGGATATCCGGTATTTCGGTCATGCTT
>CADBTG010000192.1 GCA_902797475.1 uncultured Lachnospiraceae bacterium
CGAGCAGAGCATATCATAAAGCGCTGCGTTAATCCGGTCAAAGTGCCCTTTGGCACGCGGGCATTCGTCGGGATTGCAGTCCGGCTTCGGAAGAACGCACAGCTTCTCCTTAGCCGTAATCGTAATTGGAAGAAAGACTAGGCCACGCTCGGTCATCAGGCGGAACGTATCCTCGGCAACGGTTCTCGTGATGGTCTTGGCTGTCAGATAGAAGAGCTTTTCGGTAAGCCCGGCGCCCATGGATTTGACGGCAGGGAAGAGAGTCGAGACAGTCTTTCCGACGCCGGTCGGCGCTTCCAGGAAGAGTTTACGCTCCCGCATAATCGTGCGGTAGACGCCCTTTGCCAGTTCCTTCTGGCCGGGACGGTACGGAAAAGGAAACTCCGCCGCCTCAACGGAAGCATCCCTCGCCTCCAGGTGTTCCACCTGCCAGTCTTCAAACTTCACATACTCAAGGCAGAGCTCGTAGTACCAATCACGAAGTTCCTCACAGGTATAAAACTCGGTGAAATAGCGCCGCTTTCCACTGTCTAAGGTGACATAGGTCATCTGCACGGCAATTCGCTCAAGCCCCTCCTGCATGCAGTAAAAATAGGCGTAGCATTTGGCCTGGGCGAGGTGCTCGGGAACCGGCTCCGTCAGCTTGGCCACGTCGCGAACCATGCTTTTGATTTCATCGACGGCACACGGAACGTCGCTGAACGCGAGTGCCTCGTTCGGCAGATTGTATTTGGTTTCGGGATCAAGAGTGATGATGCCGTCCGCCCTTCCCTCAATGGTTAAGGAAAATGTGTGGCGTCCGTGACTCACGAGACTCGTATGGCTTAAGCTCACCTCCGCGGCGTACGAAGCCCCCTGCTCCTTTTGAATGCGGCGGTGCATTTCGGCGCCTTCCTTCATCGTATCCGGGTCGCGCCTTGCGGAACGGTTGTCGAGGTCGCCGCTTCTTAACAGAAACTCGACAAAGTCTCTGACGGAACAGCGAATCGGGATGGTTTCCCGGTCGTCAAAAAGAACCTGTTTCACGGCGCCTCCTATCTTTCTTTACGGGAACGTAAATGACAAAGTATCATTCATATTTTACTTTCTTTTTGCAATTATTTCAAGAATCGAAAGTGCGGAGCAATCTGCCGCAAAAACGCTTTATTGCACTTTCACCTTAAAACTGATACAATGAGGCAAATGGCGACCCGGGACTGAAATGATCGGTGTATCATTTATCAAAATAGAAAAAGGAGAATTTAAATGGCTGATTACAAGGAAGATCTGGATCATGATACCGTGACCCTTATTCTGGACAACAACGAGGAGCTGGAGTGCGACGTTATCGCGATTTTCCCGGCAAGAGACGGCGAGTATATCGCGCTTGCCCCGCAGGACGAGGAGAATACCGAAGGCAGAGTGTTCCTGTATCGTTTCACCGAGAATCCGGACGACGAGACGAGCCCGATTCTTGACAACATCGATGACGATGATGAGTTTGACGAGGTTTCCGAAGCATTCTATGAATACATGGACGAGAATGATTACGAAGACCTTGACGAAGAGTTCCCCGAAGAGTAACAGGCGGAGACGAGATGTCCTTCTTCGCGGCAAAGCCTTACCGACAGCGTGACCGGAAGTAAGTGCCCCGCAAAGCGGACTTTCAACCGATCCCCCGAAAGGGATATGACGGTTCCCTGTCCGTATCGGACGTGAACCACGAAAGAGCCCGGAGTCAGAAGACTTTCCGGCAGCCTGATTTCGCCTAAAAAGCGGGACGGCAGCATATCATGACTCAATCGTTTCCTGACGCTGCACAACGTCAGATGCCCGATTGCCCTTGTCATGGCTACATAGAATAAACGGCGTTCCTCCGCGATTTGCTCCGGAAGGAGCGCTTTTTTATGCGGCGTAATCAGTTCATTGCAATTGAGCAGGATGACATTGTGAAACTCGAGCCCCTTCGCACGGTGGAAGGTCATCAGCGAAACGCCTGCGGAATCCTTAAGAGGGTGCTCCTTCTGCCGTTTCGCGGAATCCTCCTTCGCATACGAAAGAAACTCCGGAATCGTTCGGAAGTCCTTCGCAGTCTCCATCATCTCATCCAAAAGATCCGTCGCTTCCGTGACGTCTGAAAGAGTGTCCGTAAGATGCCGGTTATAGCCGATGACATGGCGAATGTAGTGAATCGCCGCATACGGATTCATGACGGACATCCGCTGAAGATCCTTCTCAAGCTTCTGCAAACGCTCTATGACGTAGGTTCGCTCTTTTTTCTTAAGAATCGTATAGGTTTCGCTCAGGTTAACCCAAGCGCTCGGGAAAGCCCTTCGGTCCGCGTACCTGACGGGCTTATTCACAATCATCAGCCAGTCACGCCGGTCACGCCCTCCCGCGGCAAGCCGCAGATAGGAGAGCACCGGAATCACGGCGGAGTGCTCGAAGAGGGAGGTCGGCATCGAGTGACACCGGAAGGGAACGTTCTCCTTTTCCAAAAACCGGATGATGCCGCGCATCTCCGAATTGGTGCGAAAGAGGATGGCAAAGTCGTCAGGTTTCGCACCGCCTGTGATGGCTTCCCGGATTTGCGCCGCGACAGTCCGGCACTCCTCCTCTGTATTCTCGAAGATGGGAAATGCGACGGGCGCGACAGGTCCTCTGACGGAATGATGCGCTTTGGCATAACGGTCCGGATTGTTCGCAATCAAAGAGGATGCGGCAAAGAGTATTTCGGAGCTGCAACGGTAATTCTCGGCAAGGTGAACCAAAGAGGCGCCGGGATAATCCTTCGGGAAGCGGAGCATGATTTCGGGTGAGGAGCCGCGAAAACCGTACACGGACTGGTCGTCGTCGCCGACGGCGAAGAGATTGTTCCCGGGTGCGGCAAGCAGTTTTACGATTTCATATTGCAGAGGGTTGATATCCTGAAATTCGTCGATTAAAAGATAGCGGAAGCGTTCCCGCCAGAAGGCCAGATGGTCGGGGTGATTTATAAAGAGATTGTAGGTTAGGGAGAGCATGTCGTCGAAGTCCACAAGCTTGCGGGCGCGCATGGTTTCGAGATAACGGTCCATGACCGGATAGAAGAGTTCCTTCCTGCAGGAAAGCGGCTCATATTGCCGTACGTCCGGATCACCGGGCTTCTTGCCGGGCGGAAGATTGCTTTTATAACGCTCGATTTCCTCACGGATGCTTCGAATCATATCGGGCTCTTCGGCGAGTTCCGGTGCCAGATCGGCAAAAATGTCACGAAAGACGGCGGAAGCGTCGGCGTCGCGCAGAATGTGCGAGGGATTCAGGTTATATGCAATTTGCAGGATATGAAAGAATACGGCGTGAAATGTGCCGAAGGTGACTCCGGAGTATTGTTCTCCGGGAGAATTCAGAAACCGCTCACGCATCTCGTCTGCGGCGGCTTTAGAATAGGTGATCACAAGAATCTGATCGGGGCGGACATTCAGTTGTTCAATCAAATGCCGCACCCGGCGGGTAATGACATAAGTCTTACCCGAGCCGGGGCCGGCAAGAACAAGCATCGGTCCCTCCCCGTGGCGGATTGCCTCCGCCTGGGCGGGATTGCTGTTCAAATGGTACTCCTTTACTGAAGGGATGCGGAGAGCTTGTCGATTCCGATGCGGATACGGCGAAGGCTCTCGTCCTTTCCTAAAATGTTCATGATTTCGTAAGCGCCGCCGGGGGTCATCTGCTTACCGGAAACTGCGGTACGAAGAGGCCACAGGCAGACACCGTTTTTGATTTCCTTCTCGGCGACATAATCCATGCAGACCTTCTCGATTCCTTCGATGCTGTAATCCGAAAGAGCCTCGAAGCGGGGCAGCATGTCTTTGAGGACCTGAAGAGAATTCTCGGAATTGGTCTTCATCTTCTTATGCGTGTACATCTCGACATCATAATCCGGAAGCTCCTCAAAGAAATCAATCTTCTCGGTAATGTCCGGGAACACCTCGATGCGGGTCTTCACAAGGTCGGCAATCTTCTTCAGATCGTAATCCTTCTTAACAACCTCTTTGATGACCGGAAGAGCGTAACCGTAGTAGCGCTCGTCGTCCATCTTCTTGATGTACTCGCCGTTCATCCAGCGAAGCTTGGTCATGTCGAAGACCGCCGGGGATTTGCTGATGTGGCGGTAATCGAACTGCTCAATCAGCTCGGGAAGAGAGAAAATCTCCTCGTTGCCGACGGGACTCCAGCCGAGAAGCGCGATAAAATTGACAATCGCCTCGGTCACAAAGCCCTGCTCGAGCAAGTCCTCGAACGAGGAATGACCGCACCGCTTGGAGAGCTTCTGATGGTTCTCATCGGTGATGAGAGGGCAGTGGATGTACACGGGCTCCTGCCAGCCGAAAGCCTGGTAGAGGCGGGTGTACTTCGGCGTCGAGGAAAGGTACTCATTGCCGCGCACCACGTGGGTGATGCCCATCAGATGGTCGTCGATGACGTTGGCGAAATTGTAGGTCGGGAAGCCGTCGGATTTGATGAGAATCATGTCGTCCAGCTCCTCGTTCTTTACGGTGATATCGCCGTAGAGAGCGTCGGTAAATGTGGTCGTCCCTTCCGTCGGAATGTTCTGACGGATGACAAACGGCATGCCGGCCGCTAAGTTGGCGGCAACCTCCTCCTTGGAGAGGGAGAGGCAGTGCTTGTCGTATTTGGTAATCTCCTTGCCCTCACTGTCCACAACGCCCTTCAACGACTCCAGGCGCTCCTTC
>CADBTG010000193.1 GCA_902797475.1 uncultured Lachnospiraceae bacterium
GCGCTTTTTGTTTCCTTCTTCAGCCACGATACTGCTCTCCTTTTAAATGTTAAATGCGTTCTTAAGTTTCTCATGAATGTCACAGATAGCTTCGGGTTTATCCACCTTCGGTGATCTGGGATCAAGGAGCCATGTCTTCGCGATATGGGTATCGCTTACCGAGAAATACGGCGGTTCCTTTAATGTGTCTATCTTCATGCAATACCGGTTTCTCGGTGCAAACGGGTCGCCGATAATCTTGTTATAAAGCGAAGGCGGCGTTCCCTGAATCGAGAACAGCTTTGTATTGCGCTGCGCAAGCTGGGGCAGACTCGAAAGAAGCGCCCACGTATACGGATGACGCGGATCGTAGAATACCTCTTCCACCTTGCCGAGCTCGACAATCTGACCGGCATACAAAACCGCAACACGGTCTGCCACATTGGCAACGACACCGAGGTCGTGCGTGATAAATACGATCGTATAGCCGAATTCCTTCTGAAGATCTTTGATCAGCTTCAGAATCTGCGCCTGAATCGTTACATCGAGGGCCGTTGTCGGCTCGTCGCAGATCAGAATCTTCGGCTGGCAGGAAAGGGCAATCGCGATAACGATACGCTGCCGCATTCCGCCGGAATACTGGAACGGATAATCGTCGAAACGCTTCTCGGCGTTCGGAATTCCGACCTTCTTCATCAGAATCAGTGCACGCTTTCTGGCCTCGGCCTCGGAGCAGTGCTGATGCTTGATGATGACGGATGTAATCTGCTTGCCGATTGTGATGATCGGGTTCAGGGATGTCATCGGGTCCTGGAATACCGTGGCGATTCTTTCACCGCGGACAAGCATCCAGTCGCCGGCATAATTCATCTTCGCCAGATCGGTTTCGGCAAATCCGACGTAACTCGTCAGATTCGGCGTGCTCCGGTATACGTTCATCCGAAGCGCGGGATTGAGAATGTCAATGCCGGAATCCTTTGCGTTCGCAAGCCTCTCTAAAACCGTATCCGGGCGGGCGTCAATCCGGATGATTTCATTGGCCAGGTCTGTGAGCCTGTCATCAGAAACGTTCTCACCTTTGAACCAGGCATCCAGTTTCTGTTTGCAATACGCAAAGCGTTTTTCCAGTTCTTCCGGTTGAAGCATGGACTGATTCAGAACCTGATCGCGCAAATCCACACGGAAAGTGATGTCCCGATAGATTTTGTCGCGTTCGGCAGAATCCAAAAGGTTAACGCCTTCCTTCATGGCATTCTTAAGCCCCTTAAGGATGGCCTTTGCCCGTTTCATCCGCGTTAATGCGGGGAACCTGTCGACCGAAAGAACAATCTCTTTCGCGATCGTAACATTTCTCTGCCTCGTCTGCATTGTAATGTTTGCATTCTTAACGGCGGCATCGTATTTGTCTTTTAATTCGGACATCTTCGCATCGAATTCATGAAGATATGCGGTATCCGCTTTAAGCGCACGCGACCGCTCGGCGACATTCTTTTTATATTCGCTCTCCGCAGCCTTGCACTGTTCGTCGAATTTCCTGATTTCCGCATCGACTTTGCGGATTTCATCCTTCTGCTTCTTCGAATCTAACGTCTGACGGTAGTTAAACTTTTCGGTTCTCTGGAACTTCAGGTCTTCGATTTTGTCGACGTACTTCTGGTATTCTTCCTCGCTCAGACGGCCTTTATTCTTCTTCTCAAGCTTAAGCTGCTCCATCTCATGGTAGATGTCCGCGCCTGCTTCGTAAACGGACGCAGCATTCAGCTGCTCGGCATAACGGTTGACATCCTCCATCTCACGGGTGCCGACCCGAACTACGGTTTTCGAGAGGGAATCGTCATAATACTTAATGGTACCCTGATCGATGAAGCCGTTTCCGTCAAGCATGCCGGCAAATGTCTTCGTGAATACGGATTTGCCGGAGCCGGATTCGCCGACGATGGCAATGGACTCGTTCTCGTAAATATCAAGAGAAATACCCCTGATCGCGGTCAGCACACGGCCGCGAACATGGAATTTGACAACGAGGTCACGGATGGACAATAATTTCTTCTTTTCTTCCATTTCCGCCGCCTCCTATAAATGCGTTCTCGGGTCGGAAGCATCACCGAGGTTCTGTCCGACGAGATAAAGCACAAGTGTGATGATGGAGGCCAGGATGACAGGACTCCAGAACTCCAGTCTCCATCCGGGAACAAGCATGGAGCTCTGCGTCATCTCAATCAGACGGCCGAGCGAAACGGTTTTCGTGCCCATGCTGAAACCGATGTAAGAAAGGAATACTTCGGCGGAAATGTACGCCGGAATCTCCTCGGCAAGAAGCAGCATGATAACCGACGTCATGAACGGAAGAATGTTCTTTACGGTCAGCCGGAAAATAGGCGTTCCGAGACACCGCGAAGCAACATTGTATTCGCGGTCACGGATGATCAGAACCTGCGTACGGATGAAGTAGGCAAGCCCGAGCCAGCCGGTTACGGTCATGGCAAATACCATTGTCCAGAAGCCTGCCGTGAAAAGCATTACCATAACGGCCATCACAAGGATGCCCGGAACGTTTGCGATAATCTGGTATACCATCGTCATGAACATGTCCACGCGCTTCGAGAAGCCCCATACGGCGCCCAAAAGGATACCGATAGTCATGTTGATGGCTGCGCAGATAAATGCCAGGGAAAGCGAAATCTGGGAGCCGAACCAGACGGCATCAAACGTCGACTGTCCGGATGCACCGGTACCGAGCAAAGTATGCGTGCTCAGACCGAACTTGTCAATGGCCTGCTTCGGCGTCAGATGCTTTGCGGAGGCATCCATGATATTGGCCATCGGGTCATAATGCGTTACCTGCGGATAAATGTAGGCAAATGCCACCGTGATGGTCAGAAAAGCCAGTGCAACAATATTCACTTTGTTCCGGAAAAATACACGAAATACCGATTTCCAATAGGAATAACGCGGTGCGGTGATTTTTTCGGAATCGAATTCGTCATGGCTGACCGGAGAAAACAATTCGTCGTCCGTCATGCCGAGATCGCTTAAATCATATAATTCGTCATTCACGGTTATCACCTTTCTTTCGTGTCAAATGAGATACGCGGGTCGGCTACTGCCATGAGGATATCTCCGAGAAGCAGTCCGACAACGCTCAGGGTTGCATAAAACAGAGTAATTCCGACGATTACGCCGTTATCGTAAGCGTTGATTGCGTTGGTCAGCAGGTTACCTGCGCCGGGAACGGAATAAACCCGCTCCGTGACGATGGCACCGACCAGGGCTCCGAGAATGCTTCCCGGAATGCCGTGTATGATCGGGATCATCGCATTTTTCAGAATATGCTTCCGGAAGATTTCGCCTTCCGAAAGTCCGCCGGATCTCGCGAACTTAACATAGTCGGAATTCATCTGGTCGACCATGTAGCGGCGGAGCCATTTCATAAGGCCTGCAACCGACGGAAGCGCCAGAGATACAATCGGCAGAATATACATCAGCTTACTGCTCTTATCCATGTCAAATACACGCGGCAGATGGAATACCGAGGTACCGATTGCTTTAAACATGAAAATATAGGCAAGGGACGGAACTGCCAGAATGAAAATGTTGTAAGCCGTTCCGAGCTTATCGACAAGCTTATCCTTGCGAAGGGCCATCCAGATTCCGAGCGGAAGGCCGAGCGAATAGGCAAGAAGCGTTGCAAGGATGCCGATGACAAAGGAGTAACCGACTTTGGACCGGCCGGCCTTTGATGTCTGCGTATTCGTATAATCATCGACATAACGGTCCGCATACACCTGGTTGGCTTCTAAGGAGCCCTTCTGATAGGTGGCGGTATGCAAATCATCCGCGGTCTGTTCACGAAGGCCTGACGGATAAGTTAAAATCTTATAGGAGAAGGAACCCTGCGCAATGTTCATGGTCTCCCACACATCGACGCCGGCATTCACGGCGTAGGATTTGCCGAGATTCAGCTTCAGGAAATTCTGGTGCACAAACGGGAATTTGCCGTCAAAGTAAAGAAGATACTTATGCTTGGTTCCGTTACCCATGATCACGGGCGAGAACTTCTCCGAGGCTACCGATCCGTCTTCGTTATAAACCGTATAAATCGGGTCATGCCAGGAAAATGTCAGTTTCCGCTCTCCGATTTCATCCTCTTTCGGAACATAGTGGATGTTATCCGAGAAAAACAGAGTTTTGAAGTACTTTCCGAGACGCTGCCATACGGGGATGTCACGGTAAGCAAAAAGCTTCGCGGCGCCGCCGGTCTTAAGCTTACGGCCGCTCGACATCATATCCGCCTCCAGCTCCATGATCTGATAGCCTTTACCGGCATAGTACGCCTTGAACTCGTCCACATACTTCTGCGTGAGTTCCTGCGTAATCTTACCGGTACGCGGATAGGAAACGGAATCAAAAGTCTCCTGAGAAACCTCTCCGGAACGCAGTTTCGCCATCATGAAATCAGAATAGTTGACGAGATCCACATACCCGTATTCTTCCCATTTTGTATACTTGTACAGTTCCTTCTCATTACTGAGCTTCTTCATGTACAAGGCATCCGACTGGAAGATCAATTGGCGGTCCATCAGAGAATAGATCAGAATCATAACGATTGCAACAACCGCCACAATCGAGAGCAATCCTCCGATGATTCTTTTAAGCAGATATTTCTTCATAGCCGTGTCCCATAATACTCCATTTTTTTGAATATTATTATTTTACACTCTTTCGACGGTTTTGTATAGATGAAAAACACAAAAAAGGAGGATGAGTTTTCACTCATCCTCCCGAAAAGGCGTTTTTTCATCTGCATATTACAGTTAAAACGTCATATCCGTCCGGCAATCCGAATTAATAGATGCCGAGGACGTGAATCATGTCACCGATTTCCTTCTGGAAGGTGTTCAGGTAGGTCTGCGGATCACCGTAGTCAGGACCCCAACCGGAGCAGTCGTATACGTTGTAGTTACACTGATCACCGGACTGTGTATAGTATCCGTCATAATACCAGTTCTTCAGGGATACGCAGTCAAGGAGGTCAACGATGATGGCACCGTCTGTAGAGGTCTCTACGGACTTCTTCAGAGCGTTAGCACGGTTCGCGTACTGGTTTACGGATGAAGGATAAGACAGCTCGATGTGAACCGGATGATCCTTGTCGATCGTGATTCCGAGTTCCTCGGCAGCCTTCTTCAGCTCCGCAACGGCGTTAGCCGGATTGAACCATCCGTCAAAGCCTGCGCTGGAACCGGCACCTGCCTCAAGGGTAGGATCCCAAACCTTCATCGGAACGCCGTCGGCATCAATCTGAGCCTGCATGATTTCGCCGTAGTAGGTACCCTTCTTGAAGGTCTTACTCGTTCCGTTAATGTCAATCGTTACATCCTCGGTAAGCTGTACAAAGTTACCGGGCGTATAGGTGTTGATTACGGAAAGCGCAGCTACTTCGTCACCGACAACCTGTGCATTGTAAGCAATACGGTCATAGGCAAATGCGAAAGCTCTGCGGAAGTGTACATTCTGCATGCAAAGGTTTGCAAGTTCTTTCTGCTCTTCAGTCAGACCGGAAACAACCTGTGTCTCGTCGTTGAACAGTGCATAACCGCGACGGTACAGGTTCATGAAGGAACCGAAAGAGGTAGCATCCGTAGCGGATGTGAAATGATACAGATCAAACCAGCCGTCGTTCTTGGCAAGAGCAAGAGCATCCGGGTTCAGACCGCAGCCGTCAATTACTTCGGCCTTCATGTCGTTGTAACTCTTGGTCGTATCCTTACCGTCGTTATACAGCCAGGTAATCGTCTTGATGTTGATGTTGTCTTTGTTCCAATAGGAAGGGTTAGCGGAGAAAACGATCTTGCTCTCTGCGGTAGCGTTGGTTACAAGGTAAGGACCGCAGTATGCGATATGGTCCTTATCGATACCGTACTTCATGGAATCGCTCTCGGCAGCTTCTGCCCATGCATCGAGACCGAGCGCACCACCCTGAGAAGTAAAATAGTTCTTATTAAGAGGTGCAAACGGGTTGTAACCCATCATCGTCATGAAGTAAGGAGTAGGCTGCTCAAGTGTATAAACAAGAGTGTAGTCACCCTCAGCCTTTACACCGACCTGTGTGAAATCGGTGATCTCGCCGTTATAGTATGCCGTTGCTCCCTTAATGACATCGAGAACAAGGTAAGC
>CADBTG010000194.1 GCA_902797475.1 uncultured Lachnospiraceae bacterium
TCCGTGGAGAGGTATAAAAAAGGCGCCGCCATCGGCGGAACCTACTTCGGCAACTATGAAAAGAAGCTTCCCGCAAAGCAGGGACGCAAGTACTACGAATGCGACATCGATACCAAAGGAAAGAATTCCCGCGGTGCGAAGCGCATCATCTATTCCAATGACGGATTGATTTACTATACCGACGACCATTATGAAACGTTTACGCTTCTGTACGGGGAGGAATGAGTGACATGAAGACAATCGTCATCGACGGCGCTTATATGACGGAGCGCGGCACAAGCTATGCATACCTTGCGAAACGGTTGGATTTTCCTTCGTATTTCGGCAAAAACCTCGACGCGCTTTACGATCTGTTAACGGAGCCGTGCGAGCCGCGCACGCTGGTAATCTACAATAAAAAGAAGCTTCTCTTAAACCTCGGAAACTACGGGCAGCGCATGCTTGATACGATTCAGGACGCCGTCCGCGTGAACGGGAACCTCTTTTATACCGAGGACAGCATATAAAACAAAAAGCCTCTTCTGCCGGCCGGCAAAAGAGGCTTTATTTTGATAGCGAAGGGGGGATTCGAACCCTCGACACTACGGGTATGAACCGTATGCTCTAGCCAACTGAGCTACTTCGCCACAGATACGGATAAACCGTACTTTTGCATTATATTCAGAATCGTCCCCTTTGTCAAGAAGAAAATACGCAAAACACACGCCGTTTACAGCTCGAACGAAAGCGGGAGCAGTTCCTTAAGCAGATACTCTTTGTACGTACCGCTTTCGGTTCCCAAAAGGACCGTGAACTTCTCCGGATTACCGAACTCCGCCATCACCTGACGGCAGCTTCCGCACGGCGGACAGATGCTTTCCGCCTTCTCTTCCTTCGGCGCACCGACAACGGCAATCGCCGTAAAATCACGAAATCCCGCCGAAACGGCACTGAAAATCGCCGAACGCTCCGCACAGTTCGTCAGCCCGTAAGATGCGTTCTCTATGTTGCAGCCGCGGAAGATCGTGCCGTCCTTGCAGAGAAGCGCCGCGCCTACGGCAAAGCCCGAATACGGACAGTAACTGTTCTTTCTGGCTTCGATAGCTTCCGCGATCAGTTTCTTTTTCGTCCTCTCATTCATCGTTCCGTCCCGACCTCCCATTTGGTTCCGTCCGTGGAAAATACGACCGTTCCCCGCTCATCGGTTCTGAAAACCTGCACGGAGAACGCCCGGAGCACGTTAAGCGCATCCGCCTCTGCCGGTTCCTCCTTCGAACATGTTATGACGGCATACTGCGGCGCAACCTCTTTGATGAACTTCTTCGTCGTTGCGTCCTTCTTTCCGTGATGCCCGATTTTGATAACCTCGGCCTTAAGCGCATATCCGTCTTCGCGCATCTCCTTCTCGGTCCGGGTCAGGGCATCGCCCATCAAAAGCGCCGTTCTCCCCTTATACTCCAACCGGAACACAATCGAAGAATCGTTGTCGTCGCCTTTTTCAAGCGCCTTCTTTCCGGGTGCCAGAACCGTAAGCTTCGCGCCGCCCAGACTGTATTCCGTAAGAAGCTTTGCATACTCCCACGGGGTATTCGTGTCATTTACCGCTTTCGTCATGCTGACATATTCGGGAGAATTCTCCTTCTTCGGAGAGAGAATAATCTTCCCGACGGAAAAGTTCCGAAGCACTTCCGCCATGCCGCCGACATGGTCTTTGTCTCCGTGCGTCACGACGGCATAGTTGAGGCTTGTCACGCCGTGGCTTTTCAGATAATCCGTGACGACGCTTCCGTGCTCCGAAAGTCCGGCGTCAATCAGCATGGTCTCCCCGTCGCAGACAAGCAGAATGGCGTCCGCTTTTCCGATGTCCAAAACGTGGATTTCGAGCCCTTCCTTAACGGGAACATTGTTCTCCGGCGTCGGGGAAGGCTTCTTATTATTTTCGCAGCCGCAAAGCAGCACAAAGGCCGCAAGCAGCAACAGCATCATTCTTTTCATGCAATCTCCCTGTCACACAATTCGGCTTACTTTAAGAAGCCGCTTACAATCTGCTGCTCGGCTTCCTCTTCGGTCAGTCCGAGCGTCATCAGCTTGATGATCTGCTCTCCGGCAATCTTGCCGATGGCCGCCTCGTGAATCAGTGAAGCGTCGAGATGGTTTGCGGAAAGCGCAGGCGTTGCGAGAACTTTTCCGGAATCCATCAGGATGGCATCGCACTCGGTGTGACCGGTGCAGCGGTTGTTTCCGTTGATGACCGAAATGAATTCCTGTCTGGATTCACCCTTCGCAACCGATCTCGAAACGACATCCGCGCCGGAGCCTTCTCCGTTCAGGTCTACGGTGAAATCGGTCTTTGCAAACTGCGTTCCGTGCGTCATGATCTTCTCGCGGATGACAAGATTGGCATCTGCCGCAAGATCCGCCTTCGTTACGCGAACCGTCGAATCGACACCCTTAATCTGCACAGTGTCCATCTCCAGGCGGCCGCCCTCCTCGATATGCACGATCGTCTGCGGATTCAGAACACGCGAGCCGCGCCCGTCACCCTCTCCGTAGTGCTTCTCCACATACTTTACACGGGAATTCTTTCCGACGAAAAATGTGTGGATTCCGTCGTGCTGGGAATCCTGATCACCGGAATTGTGAATGCCGCATCCGGCTATGATTGTCACATCACAGTCCTCTCCGATGTAAAAGTCGTTATAAACGACTTCCTTCAGCCCGGTCTGGCTGAGAACGACCGGAATGTGCACGCTTTCGTTTTTGGTACCGGGCTTAATGATGATATCAATGCCCGGCTTATCCGTTTTCGTAACAATATCGATATGCTCCGTCGTATTGCGGCCGGCGCCCTCTCCGTTTACGCGGAAGTTGTAAGCGCCTGCGGGAACCCCGTGAAGATCCGCAATCTGCATGAGCAGTTCTTTCTGTATCGCATCCATCTTAATAAATCCATCCTTTATTCTTTGTGGTACTGACAGTCCATGGAACGGTCGAGAAGCTTCGGAAGCATCTTCGCGCTGGCATCCTCATTCAATATGCCTCCGTCCGCAATGACAACAATCCGGTCGGCAATGTTCAGGATTCTTTCCTGATGGGAAATGATGATGATTGTCCCCTTCTGTTCCTTGTGAATCCGCTCGAAAATCCGGATCAGGTTGCCGAAGCTCCACAAATCGATTCCCGCCTCCGGCTCGTCGAAGATCGAGAGCTCGGTGTTTCTTGCAAGAAGCGTCGCAATCTCAATACGTTTGATCTCGCCGCCGGAAAGGCTGGCATTTACCTCACGGTTGATATAGTCTCTCGCACACAGTCCGACTGCCGACAGATACTCGCAGGCCGTCGTCGTGGAGATCTTCTCCCCTGCCGCCAGCTGAATCAGGTCTCTTACGGTGATGCCCTTAAAACGGACCGGCTGCTGAAAGGCAAATCCGATGCCGGCCTTCGCTCTTTCGGTGATGCTCATGTCCGTGATGTCCTTCCCGTTATACAGGATCCGGCCCCCGGTAGGCTTTTCAATGCCTGCAATCAGTCTTGCAAGCGTGGACTTTCCTCCGCCGTTCGGTCCCGTCAGCACGACAAAACGGTTGTCGGGAATCGTCAGGCTGATGTTCTTTATGATTTCTTTTGTTCCGGCAGACTCATCGTCCACGCGGAAACTGACATTTTGTAATTCTAACATGTATGACTCCTATCCGGGTACCCCGATGATATTACGGCGTTATTATAGCATAACGGACTTAGAATATCCATAGTCATTCTGTCGCATTTGTTTACGTTCCGCCCGATTTGACAAGGCGGTAAGAAACATATATAATACAGTTTATTACTTTACAAGGAGTGTGATGGTTTATTTTAGACCCTGACGCGCGATGGATTATCCCGGTAATCCTGATTCTGCTTCTTCTTTCCGCTTTCTTTTCCTCTGCGGAAACAGCTTTGACCTCCGTCAACAGAATGCGCATGCGTTCTCTTGCGGATTCCGGAAAGAAGGCCGCCAAGCTTGTTCTTCGCCTCGAAGCGCAGAACACAAAAATGCTTTCTGCCATTCTGATCGGCAACAATGTTGTTAATCTCTCTGCTTCCGCACTGACTGCGAAATTCGCGGACATTCAGTTCGGGGACAGGTTTCTTTCGGTTGCGACCGGCATCCTGACTTTCATTGTAATCATATTCGGCGAGATCATCCCGAAAACCGTTGCTTCGTACCATGCCGACGGCATGGCTATGTTTTATGCGCCTTTGGTTTACGGCTTCATGACTTTGATGACGCCGTTCATCTGGCTCGTGAACGGAATCTCCCGTTTCTTTATGTTCCTGATGCGGATCAAGCCCCGCAAAGCCGCCGTCATTACCGAGGATGAGCTTCTCACGGCCGTGGATGTCAGCCATGAGGAGGGCGTCATCGAAAGCGACGAGCGGGAAATGATAGCCAACGTGGTGGACTTCGGCGATTCCCTCGCCAAGGACGTCATGGTTCCCCGTATCGATGTGGACTTTTTGAACGTGAAAGCCGGCTACGACGAAGTGGCCGAAGCCTTCCGTGCCAATAACTACTCCCGCCTGCCCGTCTACCGCGGCACCAGAGACAACGTGGTCGGCATCCTCTTTTTGAAGGATTTCTTCCGTTATGACGGCGAGAAAAAGGCCTTCTCCGTGCCTGACATCATGAGAAAGCCTTTCTTTACATTTGCCTTTAAGAAAACATCCGACCTTCTGGCCGAATTAAGACGGGAATCCGTTACGATTGCCGTTGTTCTCGATGAGTACGGCGCGACGGCCGGCATCATCACGCTTGAAGATCTTTTGGAGGAAATCGTCGGCGAGATCCGTGACGAATACGACGCTGACGAGGAGGACGAAATCCGTAAGATTTCCGATACCGAGTATCTCGTACACGGAAATGCCCGCCTCGACGACATCAACGAAGAGCTCGGGCTGTCCTTACAGTCTGATGACTACGATTCAATTGCCGGCCATCTGATTCACCTTTTAGAGCATCTGCCGAAGACCGGTGAGCGGATCACTGAGGACAACATCACCTACATTGCCGAGACGGTTGCCAAAAACCGTGTCGTCAGGGTTCGCATCCTGCTTCCCGAAAAGACCGAGCCGGAGTCATTAAGTTAAGCCCTGACGTTGGCCGCAACCGCCAGAACA
>CADBTG010000195.1 GCA_902797475.1 uncultured Lachnospiraceae bacterium
ACGGTTCCGGTTGAGCGGAATCTGGCCGATTATTTAAGAAGCCTGCTTGCCGAAAACGGCAACGAAGACAGTGTCGACGAGTCGGTTAACCGTTTTGCCGATTCCATCAGAAACCCGAAGGCCTATCAGATTCCCGAACTGATCAGAGCCGATGTGCGGCCTTATCAGATGGTCGGTTATTCCTGGATGAAGAACCTTGCGGCATTCGGCATGGGCGGCATCTTAGCGGATGACATGGGTCTTGGTAAGACCTTACAGTCCGTCATGTATCTGGCTTCCTTAGGTGAGGATGCGAGATCGATCGTCATCTGTCCGTCGTCTTTGATGTTCAACTGGAAGGACGAAATAGAGAACTTCGCTACGGGACTTTCCTGTACGGTCATTTCGGGCATTCCCGAGGAGCGTTCCGCATTGGTAAACGCTTCGACAAAGGGCGTTCTGATCACTTCGTATCCGCTTCTTCGGCGTGATATGGCGCTTTACCGGAACATCAGATTTGCCGCGGTCATCATTGACGAGGCGCAGAACATCAAAAACTCGACATCGTTAAATGCGATGAACGTGAAAAAGCTGAATGCCGACAGCCGGTTTGCACTGACCGGCACGCCGATTGAGAATTCGCTTTCCGAGATATGGTCAATCTTTGATTTCCTGATGCCCGGATATCTGTTCCATCATCCGAAATTCATTTCGGAATACGAGAAGCCGATTCTGAACGGAGACGAAGAGAAGCTTCACAAGCTGAACCTGCGAATTCATCCGTTCATTCTTCGCCGTATGAAGAAGGACGTTCTTTCCGAGCTTCCGGATAAGACCGAGGAGAAGATTCTCGTTGAGCTTACGGAGAAACAGAAGAAGCTCTATACGGCTTATCTGGAGCATTATAAGGGCGAACTCGATTTGGAGAGTGACGAATTCATCGAACACAATCAGATTCAGATTCTGAGCGTTCTGATGCGTCTGAGGCAGATCTGCTGCCACCCGGCGACGTTCCTCGACAATTACGACGGCGACAGCGCCAAGATGGAGCTTCTTACGGACCTTTTGCAGAATGCGATCGAATCGGGACACCGCGTGTTGGTGTTCTCGCAGTTTACTTCGATGCTTTCGTTAATCCGCACGGAGCTTGAGAAACTGAATATTCCGTTCTTCTCGCTTGAAGGAAAGACGAAGATTGATGCCAGAAATCAGGCCGTCAAGAAATTTAACGAAGGCGAGAAGTCGGTCTTCCTGATTTCGTTAAAAGCCGGCGGAACCGGACTTAACCTGATCGGCGCAGATACGGTCATCCATATGGATCCCTGGTGGAATCCGGCAGTCGAAGAGCAGGCAACCGACCGTGCCTACCGAATCGGGCAGAACAAGAACGTGCACGTCATCAAGATTCTTTCTAAGGGTACAATTGAAGAGAAGATTTACAGACTGCAAAAGAAGAAGCAGAACCTTGCCGATTCCGTCATGGACGGCAAGCAGGACATCTTAAAGCATCTGACAAAGGAAGAGCTTCTTGACATTTTCCGATAATCGATTTATGACATGAAAAATCCCCGGCATTTGCCGGGGATTTCTGCTTCTTCTTTAATCCTCAAGATACTTATCGTAGTATTTTCTTACAACGTAATCGAGGAAGGATTCGTTGATCTCGCCGAAGGTGTTACGGATGACGCCCTTGATGCCTTCAATCTTGCTTTCGGCATTCTCTTCATGCGTCTGCTCGTTCTTTTCGAACTGCTTCACATAACTTGCGGTCATATTTAACATCAGCCAGCTGTTGAACAGCTGTGCAAGCTGCTTGCCGCTCATCGAAATCAAAAATCCGGTGGAACGTACGAAGGAAGGATCAATCGTGTTCTTTACATTGCTCGGAATCTTCTCGATGAAGACGTTACGGATTTCATCCGCCGAGGTTGTGCGCATATGCGTCATATTGATAAGAGAAGAGTCCGAAGTGTCCTTCTTACCTTTCTTATATTTTGCGTAGCTCGATACGGTATGAGGCTTATAGAATTCGAAATCCTTTTCGCTGTCCGTATTGGGCTTGTAGTCCGGAATGAAACCGGCATAGCTGTCGAGCTCTTCGGTATCCTCGAAAACAATCTTGCCTTTCTTCTTTCCGAGGTCATGCTCGAGGCTGTTCTTTCTTGTCTGCTGGCTTCTCTGCTGGCTTTCCGCAAGCTCCATTTCACGCTTTCTTTCGGCAACCTTTTCGGTGAACTGGCGGTAAGCGGCCTGCTCGGGTGTTTCGTCAATGTCTTCCTTCTTCTCCTCGAAGGAGTAATCCGGAACGAAGCCCTTATAATCCTCAATGTCGGAGTATTCCGCAATATCGGTATCCTTCAGGAATTTCCTTGCGGACTGCGTCAGCGTATCGGCAGCGACAGAAGAGTCGGCTACGGAAAATGCGACGTCCTTTGCGGCTTTGCCTACTTCAACGTTATCATCAAAGACTTCTTCGATGATATTGGAATCAGCGGAAACTTTAATCTTTGTATCCTGAATATCCTTCGGTCTTCCGGAAGTGGAAGAGATCGAATAATCATCGGAATCGGAATACTTTTCACGGTCCGGAAGCACTTCGGCAATGACCGAATGATCCGGATTGCCTTCGATGTTCTTCTCGATTTCGTGAATCTCGTTCAGGAAGTTATCGAGAATGTCGTCCTGAGAATCTTCATTTACGTCGGAAGAGGCCTCAGCTTCGGGAGTGATCACATTCTCTTTCTTGAAGTTGGAGAGGAAAGCAGAGAAAGCGTCGTCCTTTTCTTCGGGAGCTTCCTCCTCGGCTTCTTCCTTTTCGAGCGTAATCACGCTCGCAGCATCCACGATGTTCGGATCGTCGAGTTCTTCGTCGTCAACAGGCTTCGTTTCCACGAAAATAGGATCCTCATGGTAGTTGTCGCCTTCGTCGGGCTCGAAGTCGGGCTCGGACGTATACGTGAAATCCATATCGGGCGGCGTCAGAACGTCATCGGAGAAATCCTCAAGCTCGATTTCAACCGGAGCCGAAGGCTCGGGAGAAACAAACGATTCCGTAGTGGAAGAGGATTTCACACGTTCGCCGTAGAACGGATCGGACGGTCTGTCGAATACGGGATCCTCGCCGGGAGCAACGCTGAAACGGCTGTCGCTCGTGTCGACACGGATTGCTTCATCAAGATTCTTATAGGTATCGCGCTTGGGCGCGGACTGTGCGGGATTCAGGAAGAGATTCAGAAGATCGGAGTTCTTGCTGCTTTCTTCCTTCTGTTTATTAAACGAACCGAAGGCCTGCTGCTTCTGGTTGGTATTGCGGTAAGCCTGTTTCTGCTCAAACAGCTGAATCAGAGAATCGGAAGAGGGCTTCGAATCCTTCTTCGGCTCTTCATTCTTAGCAAAGGATAAATCAGGGTTAAAGCTTTGCGAAACAGAAGAGAATGAAGCCTTCTCGGCAGCCTTGATGGCTTCCTCGGCCTTCTTGGCTTCTTCGGCGGCTTTCTTAGCCTCAGCCTCGGCCTTCTCCTTGGCGGCCTTCGCTTCCGCAGCAGCCTTTTCGGCTTCCGCTTTCGCCTTGGCTTCCTTCACGGCGCGGCTTTCCGCAGCAGCCTTTTCTGCCTTCTGGCGTTCCTTCTCCTTTAAGATGGCCTCCTGGGCAGCCTTTCTTGCAGCCTTTTCGGCTTCTTCCTTTTCACGCTCGGCCTTCACGCGGGCTTTCTCACGTTCCAGTCTTTCCTTGGCTTCTCTGGCCTTCTCAGCCTTAATCTGTTCTTCCTTCTCGCGGGCAAGACGCTCTTTTTCTTCCTGCTCCTTACGGGCCTTCTCCTCAGCTTCCTTCTTGGCACGCTTGATGTCTTCGGCCTTCGGAACGGCGTCCTCACCTTTCTTCTTACGGGTCTGGAGCATGCAGAACTGCGCAAAAAGCTTAGGAGCCTTCTTTTGCTCCTTCTTGCTCACATAGATTTTATATGCATTCTCCCTCTGAACGAAGTCATATGCACAGCTTATGCCGTTCTCGGCGGCAAATTCCACAAACCCCTTGGCATCTTCCTCTTTCTGTAAAGAAAACATGGGAACCTTTACATCTGTTGTGTCCTCCTGCAGGCTGACGTTGCATTCGGGACAGATCGTTACGGAAAGACCATACTCCTTCTTACAAATCGGACAATAAGCCATATAACAAACCTCCTCTTCGATATCACGGCAAAACGCCTATCGAATTGTAATCCAATACTCAATAATTATACCGCTTTTTATGATACATTTCAAGACAAATGAAAAGCAAATTGCTAATCGTCGGCTCCGATTTCCTCGGCATATTCGTCAATCAGGTGTTCCAAAAGAGCAGAGGGGAGATCGGGGAAGGCTTCCTTCGTCATATTTCGAATCAAATCGTCCCGAACGAGCGCATTTTCCTCGTCGGAAAGACCCTCCTCGGAAGCCTTCGAAAGGATGTCCTTCGTGATATTTTCCTTCTGCCATTTGCGGACTTCTTCAATCAGTTTGTTCTCGGCATCCGCATTCGCCGAAAGCGTGCCGGCTTTGCGAAGCGAAATAACGCCGTAAACAGCCATCGCAAAGAAGATGACACCCATGATGGCAAGAGACATCGGATGAAGTGAGAATTTGAAGACATCCAGTGCACAAAGCACGACTGCGGCAAATCCGATGATACCGAAGCCCAAAAGAATCACGCCGGAGGAACGGGTGTCTTCGGCCTTGAAGGAAGCGGAAGTGTAAACAATTTCCTCCTTTACGAGGCTCTTCGGACGAATCGGCATCATGCATTCTTCCTGCATCAGTTCGTCGCTGATGTCGGTTTCGGCGCTTTCCTCGGACAAAAAGACGGCAAAAGCGGTCTTTGCGTCGTTAAAATCCTCCGCGGCGGTCATTACCGTGTAAGCATAAGGCTCCTCGGTTTCATCGGCCTTAAGCTCAGCCGTCAGATTGCTGTACTTCAGGTAGCGGACGAGCTTTTCGGCGACATTTTTGCTCTTAAACGTATATACTTCGGTGTCGGCCTCGGGAATCAGCTCGTCGACAAGATCGACATTGCAGTCCGGGCACCTCGTATAACCGGGTTCATATTCATTTTTACATACGGGACAAAACATGGGAAACTCCTTTTCGGACATATTTGTTTAATTATACTTTGATTGCGGAAAGGTTTCAATCTTTTTTGCATTTTTCACTATGGAAATAAAGGAAAATGTGATATCTTTATTATAGTGTTCATGAAGAAAGGAGCGGAATGATGAGAAAACTGTTTCTGCCCGACGATGTATTGCTTTCGGTCGAAAAACCGGCGAGATATACCGGAGGAGAAGTGAATATGGCGGTGAAGGATCTTTCCGACATTTCCATCCGCTTCTGCATGTGCTTTCCGGACGTTTACGAGGTCGGCATGTCGCATCTCGGGATCCAGATTCTGTACGATATGTTTAACCGAAGACCCGATACCTATTGCGAGCGGGTTTATTCGCCGTGGGTCGACCTTGACAAAATCATGCGGGAACGCCATATTCCGCTGTTCTCCCTGGAGACGCAGACGCCGATTAAAGAGTTCGATTTCCTCGGGATCACGCTTCAATACGAGATGTGCTATACGAACATCCTGCAGGTGCTTGATCTGTCCGGAATTCCGCTTCGCTCGGCTGACCGAGGAGAGGACGTTCCGATTGTTGTCGGTGGCGGTCCCTGCTCTTATAACCCCGAACCGATTGCCGATTTCTTCGATTTCTTCTTCATAGGAGAAGGCGAGAACGGCTATGACGAAGTGCTCGATTTATATAAAGAAAACCGCAAAAACGGAGGTACCAGAAAGGATTTTCTCCGTAAGCTTTCACATATCAGCGGCATGTATGTACCGTCCTTATATGAGGTTTCCTATCATGAGGACGGAACGATTGCGAAGTTTGCTCCGAAGTATGAGGATGTGCCGGCAAAGGTTGAAAAGCGTGTGGCATCCGATCTGAACGATACCTATTATCCCGAGAAGCCCGTTGTCCCGTTCCTTCAGGTCATCCAGGACCGTGTGACGCTTGAAATCCAGCGCGGCTGCATTCGCGGCTGCCGGTTCTGCCAGGCCGGAATGATTTACCGCCCGATTCGCGCAAGGGATGTCAACTGGCTTAAAAAGACCGCCGATAAGATGCTTAAATCAACCGGTCACGAAGAAATCACGTTAAGTTCGCTTAGCTCAAGCGATTATGCGGATCTGCAGGAGCTTGTATGCCATCTGATCGACACCTATCAGGGACAGTGCATCAATGTGGCGCTTCCGTCCCTGCGAATCGATGCCTTCTCGCTTGATGTCATGAGCAAGGTGCAGGATGTCAATAAGTCAAGCATCACATTTGCCCCGGAAGCCGGAACGCAGAGAATGAGAAATGTGATCAATAAAGGCCTTACGACCGAGGACATTCTGGGCGGCGCAGCAACGGCTTTTGAAGGCGGCTGGAATAAGGTCAAGCTTTATTTCATGCTCGGACTTCCGACCGAGACCGACGAAGACACGAAGGGCATTGCCGAGCTTGCCGAGCAGATTACCGAAGAGTATTACCGGATTCCGAAGGACAAGAGGCACGGAAAGGTTTCGGTTACGGTCAGCACGTCTTATTTCATTCCGAAGCCGTTTACGCCTTTTCAGTGGGTCGGCATGGCAACAAAGGAGCAGTTTCTGAATCATCAGAGGCTTTTGAAGGCGACGATTCAGCAACAGCTTAACCATAAGAGCATTTCCTATCAGT
>CADBTG010000196.1 GCA_902797475.1 uncultured Lachnospiraceae bacterium
CTCGGACGCGACGTCTTAAGCCGCGTAATGGTCGGCGCGCGTACCTCGTTCTTTATCGGCGCCGCCACGATTCTTCTCGGCGGCATCGTCGGCACGGTGCTCGGCGCCATGGCCGGTTTCTTCGGCGGTTTCTTCGATACGGCGCTTATGAGAATCAACGACAGTCTGCTTGCCTTCCCGGGCATTCTGCTTGCGCTTGTCATGGTATGCCTGTTCGGCAAGGGCGAGAAAAATGTCATCCTCGCGCTCGGAATCCTTTTCGTCCCGAGCATCGCGAGAGTTGTGCGAAGCGAAATCCGCAAGCAGCGCCCGATGGATTATGTGGCAAATGCCAAGCTTCTCGGCGTAGGCAAGCTGCGGATCCTGTTCGTGCACATGCTTCCGAATATCCGGGCCACGCTTCTTGTGACGATGGCCGTCGGCTTCAACAATGCGGTTCTCGCGGAAGCGGGCCTTTCCTATCTCGGCCTCGGCGTGCAGCCTCCGGATGCCAGCCTCGGAAGGATGCTTTCCGACGGACAGAGTTACCTCGGCCTTGCACCCTGGATTGTCATATTCCCGGGTCTTATTCTCGTGCTTTGCGTACTCGGTGTGACGCTGATCAGCGATGTGCACTCCGGTAATGCCGCGGACACCGAGGATCCGGCAGCAACAAGAAAGAAGATCCGCCGCATCCTCCGGGAACGCTATCCCGAGCAGGTTTCTAAGGATGACGGTTCGGTTTTAAGCGTGACGGGGCTTCGCGTGGCATTTTCCACGGACAGCGGTGAGCCGAAGGAGGTTGTGCATGGCGTGGACTTCAGCCTGAAGCCCGGGGAGAAACTCGGCATCGTCGGCGAATCCGGAAGCGGCAAGAGCGTTACGGCACTTTCCGTCATGCATCTTCTGCCGGAAAGCGGCGCGGCAGTCGGCGACATCCGTGTCCGGTATAAGGACGAAGAGGGCAGTCACGATGTGGACATGTCCCATTACAACGCAAAAGAAATGCAGCGCTATCGCGGAGCGGAAATCGCGATGGTATTTCAGGAGCCGATGTCGTCATTAAATCCGTCTATGCGAATCCGTAAACAGATGGCGGAAATGCTTACGCACAGCGAAAAGGGCTTTGAAAAGAAAGACATTGAGGAAAAGCTCAGGAATGCCCTTCTTGAGGTGGACCTGACCGATACGGACAGGATTCTTTCGAGCTACCCGGCGAAGCTTTCGGGCGGGCAGCGGCAGCGCATCATGATTGCGATGGCCATGCTTAACAACCCGAAGGTGCTGATCTGCGACGAGCCTACGACCGCGCTTGATGCGGAGACGCAGGAGCAGATTCTCGTGCTTCTTGACAGGCTTCAGAAGAAATACCGGACGGCGGTTTTGTTCATCTCGCACGATCTCGGCATCGTGAAGCGCATTTGCGACCGCGTGCTCGTGTTCCATGACGGCGTCATCGCCGAAGAGGGTGCTGCAACGGAAGTGTTTGAGAATCCGAAGGAGCAGTACACGAAGGAACTGATTGCGGCCTCGGTCGGAAAGGATTTCTCCGGGCAGATGAAGGTTCCCGCCGGAGAAGGCGAAAGCGAGGAGATCATCCGGGTATCCCATCTGCATGTCTATTTCGGTAAAAAGCGCGGCAAAAACCCGCTTCGTTACCGCACGAAGGTTTTGGAAAATTACAACCTGTCCGTCAATAAGGGAGAGGTTTACGGCATCATCGGCCGAAGCGGAACCGGTAAATCGACGCTTGCGAAGTGCCTCTGCGGGCTGCTTCGCCCGGTAGTCGGCACCGTTTCGGTAAACGGAAGCGTCGGAATGGTATTCCAGGATCCCTACGGAAGCCTGAATCCGGCGAAGAGCGTGAACTGGCTTTTGGAGGAACCGCTCCGCATCCGGAAGGTTCCGAAGGAAGAACGCAAAAAGCTTGCCGCGGAGATGCTTGAGCGCGTCGGACTTCCGCCCGAATACGGCGAGAGAAAGGTGACCGACCTGTCCGGCGGACAGCGTCAGAGAGTCGCCATCGGCATGGCGCTGATGTCCAAGCCCGAGGTACTCGTTTTGGACGAGCCGGTTTCGGCGCTTGACGTGACCGTGCAGGAGCAGATTCTTGAGCTGCTCGCCGAACTGCACGACCGGTATCAGCTGACCTACATCTTCATTACCCATGACCAGAACGTCATGAAACGGTTTGCAACCCGCGTGGAAACGTGGTAGAACGGGCTCCGGCTAAAGTCGGAGCCTTTTTTCAAAAAAAGCGTTGACATTTGCCATGGGACATGCTATTATTCCATTTGCTGTAAGATTACAGCCGAAGCAGAGTATCCGCTCTCACCTCAAGCAATTGCGCGAAGAGGTCCGTATATTTTCCCGTTTTTTGAGAAAGCGGGACTATTTGTCGGGCGGATATTATCATCCGCTTTTTCTTTTTGAAAAAGTACCGTTTTTCCCTTTGAGGAGGTGTTGTACCATTAGCGATTACATGATCAACGAGCAGATCAGGGACAAAGAGATCCGGCTGATCGGGGAGCACGGGGAGCAGCTTGGGGTTATGCCCGCTAAGGATGCTCTTCACATTGCACAGGAAGCCAATCTGGATTTGGTGAAAATCGCGCCCAATGCAGAGCCGCCGGTTTGCAGAATTGTGGACTACAGCAAGTTCCGCTACGAACAGGTGCGCAAAGCGAAGGAGAACCGTAAGAAACAGAAAACCACCGAAATCAAGGAGATTCAGCTTACTCCCGGCATCGCCGACAATGACCTGAACACGAAAGCAGGTCAGGCTCGCAAGTTCATTACGAAAGGGAATAAGGTTAAGGTGGAACTTCGTTTCCGCGGGCGTGAGATGGCACATCAGCAGGCCGGCATGGACACCGTTCTGGCGTTCTGTCAGAAACTGGAGGATGTCGCAGCCGTTGACAAGCCGCCCAAAATGGAGGGCCGGAATCTTGTGGTCATTCTGGCGGAAAAGAAATAACAGACAGAGTTTAAACAAGGAGGACATTGTATTATGCCTAAGATGAAATCAAACAGCTCCGCTGCAAAACGTTTTACGAAGACGGGTACCGGTAAGCTGAAGAGAATGAAGGCCGGAAAGCAGCACATTCTTACCAAAAAGTCTACCAAGATGAAGAGAAATTTGCGGCACGCAACCACGGTTGATCATGCCAGCGAAAGAAATATGAAGAAAATCTTACCCTATCTGTAAGACGGTCGAAGGAGGACTAATATCATGGCAAGAATTAAAGGCGGCTTAAACGCCAAGAAGAAACATAACAGAGTATTGAAGCTGGCTAAGGGTTACCGCGGAGCACGCTCCAAGCAGTACCGCATCGCCAAGCAGTCCGTAATGCGCGCTCTTACCTCCGCATTTGCCGGACGTAAGCAGAGAAAGAGAGAGATGCGTGTTCTTTGGATCGCACGTATCAATGCGGCATGCCGCATGAACGGTCTCTCCTACAGCAAGTTCATGTACGGTCTTAAGCTTGCTGAGGTTGACATCAACCGTAAGATGCTTTCCGATCTCGCCGTTAACGACGCTGCAGGCTTTGCAAAGCTTTGCGAAACCGCTAAGGCTAAGCTGGCATAATCGGTGCAAAAATCCATTGTTTATGAAAGGCAGTTTTCCGAAAAATCGGAGAACTGCCTTTTTCCGATTATTCGTGACAAATGTGAAAAATTGTGCTACAATTCTTGTGTATGCTTAAAGAAAGGAGAGCTCTCATGAAAGAGAAGATCGGAAAGATTTCCCGCGGTATCATTGAGTACGAACTTCCCCGCATCATTCTGTCCAAAGAGAAGCTTGTCCTTTCCGCCGAAATGTGGCGCAGGCAGACCGGCAGAATCGGAATCACAAACAGTTCCGGCGTTTCCATGAAGGGAATCGTCTGCTCGGATAACCGTATTTTCGAAATTACCACGCCGCAGTTTGTCGGCGTTAACAATACCGTGGAGTATGTCATCCGCGGAGACTATATCACCGGATGCGAGGATATCAGCGGAGAGATCACGTTCGTGACGGATTGCGGCGAAGTGTCTCTTCCGTACCGGATCTCCGTCAGCGCGCCTTCCCTGATTTCTTCGGAGGGGACGATTGCGGACATGAGCCGGTTTGTATCTCTGGCCCGCTATCACTGGGAGGAAGCGCTTCGTCTGTTTAACGACCCTGCGTTCCTGCCTTTTTTGCAATACCATGAACCGCACAGCGTCTTTTTGCTTGAGGTGCTCCGTAAGAGCCAGGTGAGTGACCGCGCCCTTGAGGAATTCCTTGTCGTAACCGGCAAGAAGATGGGCGTCACGTTACAAAGCGATGAGGAGCGGCTTGATTATTCCGTATCCGAAAGCCGCCTGTACGGTAAGATTCAGATTACGAAAAGCACATGGGGCTATGTGAACGCAAGAGTCACCTCCACGGCGGATTTCCTTGTTCCCGACCGGGAGCAGATTACGATGGAGAGCTTCCATGAAAACCGTTGTGACATTCCGTTTCGGATTCTGCCCGA
>CADBTG010000197.1 GCA_902797475.1 uncultured Lachnospiraceae bacterium
CCGAATCATCCATAACGGCATCGCCGAACAGCACAAGCTCACTGTCGGTGAGAAGCCGTGCGGCCTTACGGGTCAGATAGTTTACTTCATCATCATCGTAATAATCGTTGAAGGCCGAGAAACCGCACCCATACAGATAGCCGTAGGCGTTGATAAGCCGGGTAAGCTCAAAAGCATATTCCGCCGCTATTTCAGCATTCGGTGAATTCCGGTATACGGCAAGTCCGCCCGTCGGTCCGCCGATAAAGGCCTTCGAAGATCCCTTATCCGGATTGACTACCGGAAAGGTACTGACCTTCACTTTCCCGTCCATTCCGGGATAATTTGCTATATCCGCACAGTTCCAGGAGCCGCTCAGATAAAATGCACTTTTACCTCCCATGAAAGAGTCTTTTGCTTCGTCGCTGCTCATATTGAGGCATTCCGGCGCAAAGTATTTCTTCTGCACCATTTCCGCAAGAAGATCCACTGCCTTTGCAACATCCGGGTTATTCCATGTCGAGCGCCCTTCAAAAAGATCTTTCAGCGCATCTGCTCCCATGAACTGCAGAAGAACCGGCTCCAGATATTCCGAAACACACCATTCCGAATACGGTCCCGCAGCGATGGAGAACGGAGTGTATCCCAAGGCGAGAAGCCTGTCACAACACGCTGCCAGCTCTGCCAATGTGGAAGGCACTTCCTCGTATCCGGCCTTGGCGAGGATATCCATATTGGAGAACATCAAAACAACATTATAATTGGTCGGAACGCCGTAAAGCTTTCCTTCGTAAGCCACTCCCTCACATCTGCTCTTCGGGAGAAAACCCGCATAATCTTCATAGTATTCATCCAGGCACAGCACTCTGCCGTCCCGAATGAGTTCTGCCAGAAAGCGGTGATCGTTCGTATGGAAAATGTCAGGCAGCGCGTTTCCTTCCGGATTTGCCAAAGCTGCCTTAACCTTTACTTTATACGCCTCCACATCTCCGAAACCTTCCCATTCAAAACGGATATCCGGATACTTTTTCTTCATCTCTTCAATTGCCAGGCAATACGCAGGATACGCCGCATAGTTCTCATCCACGTTGCACCACATGCGAATCACCGTGGGCTCCGGTTCCGACGTTGGGGCCGGAGTCGGCGTGTCCCTGTTCGGTGTCGGGGTTATCTCCTCAAAACGTCCGCTCTTCGTTTCGGGAGCCTTTCTGGTCTTCCCCTTCTTAACCGCAGTTTCCTCCGCACATGCCGTCAGTAACAGAAGCATTGCAAGCACGATACAAAACAGTTTCCTTCTCATCATTTTCCCTCCCATTTATCTTACAGGATTCCTTCCTGCATTAACAAATCACGCATCGCCCGAAGCGCTCTGCCCCGATGGCTGATGGCATTTTTCTCGGCCGGAGGCAGTTGCGCCGTTGTTACGCCGCGCTCCGGCAGAAGAAAGAGCGGGTCATAGCCGAAGCCGTTCTCTCCCGCCTGGTGATCATTGATCATGCCTTCCACGGTTCCGCGCACGACCCACTCGCGGCCGTCCGGAAGAACACAGGCAATGGCACATACAAATCGCGCCGTGCGCTTTTCAAACGGCACCTTCATCGCCTGCTCAATGATATAGTTGTTCTTGATATCATAAGAGGTGTCCTCCCCCATGAAACGTGCGGAATAGATGCCGGGCGCCCCGTCCATGCAGTCTACCACGAGCCCGGAATCGTCGGCCATCGCCATGATGTTTCCGGCCTTGCTGACTGCCCTGGCCTTAATCAGGGCATTTTCCTCAAAGGTCTTTCCGTCCTCGACAATGTCGGCCTCTATTCCGGCCTCCTTCATCGAAAGAATTTCCGGAATGCAGTCCCCGAGAATCTCGCGAATCTCCCGCATCTTACCTTGATTGCCCGTCGCAAAAATCAGTCTTTTCATAGCATTTTCCTTACAGATAGTCTTCGTCTTCCTCGTCTTCGTCCTCAGGCTCAGCCGGCTCTTGGGTTTGCTCTGCTGTCTGTTCATACTGCGGCTCCTCGAATTCCTCCGCTTCTGCGGCGCGCCGTCTTCTGAGCTCCGCAAGTTTTTGCGCCCGGAGCGCTTCTTCCCTGCGGTTACGAAGAATATTGAATCCCACTACGCCGCCGAACACCAGAATCATGGCCAGAATGGCAAATACGACGAGCAACACTCCGCCTTTTTTACTCTTCGCCTTGTTGTTCTTCGCAGCCTGTGTACCGGCAGGCGTCACCTCGTTCTGCGTCGGCTTTTCTTCGCTTCCCGCAGGCGTCACCGTCGGCGTTACACCCGTCTCCGTATTCGCCTTCGGCTTATTGACAAATGTGATAGGGAAGTATTTTTGCCCGTGGTTACCCGTTTCGATGGTGAAGTATTCACCGCAGCTGTAATCATTGAGACGCTGGAGCATGTTTTGTCCCTGAATCAGATGCACATCCCAGGCACCGTCTCCGTTCAAATCATACATGTAATAAGTGTAGTCGTAGGGAACCCCCGCCCTGTCGATGGAAGCCAGTATTTCATGGTCCATAATCCGATAGGAACCGTCACTTATGTCAATCACAAGCGGGGTCTGTGAATCGACATCAACCTTAGTAAACACCGGCTTCAGTTCAATCTCGTGAGACGGCATCGTGAGACGCCAGTAAACATCATATCCCATCCAAAAATCTTTTGC
>CADBTG010000198.1 GCA_902797475.1 uncultured Lachnospiraceae bacterium
CGGCCGATGGGTTTCACATTTTCCTCCGTCGGGGAGAAAACAAGAGTGTCGGAAATGGGTTCAAAAGGCGTCACGGTGACCTCCTGTGTCGGTTTTTGGGGCATTAACGTTACGGGTAAAGGAGTAAGAGGCACCTCATGAGAAGCGCTCTTTTGCTCCGTACAGCCCGTCATGACCATAAGGCATAACAGCAGTACCGATACGAGTGTTCGTTTTCTCATAGGTGCCTCCTATAGAACTTATTAATGAATTTCGCTGTGAATCTCCTGCAACGACTTCACACTGTGCTCGTGATGCGTCTTCACGTAGTGAATTCCTTCCGCCGTGGCAAGTGCTGCTGCCATGGTCGTCACATACGGCACTTTCGCTTTGATGGCTGCCTTTCTCAGGTAGCTGTCGTCGTGGATGCTGCTCTTTCCGATCGGGGAGTTGATGATCAGCTGAATCTTCCCGTTCGTAATTAAATCATAACAGTTCGGACGTCCTTCGTAAAGCTTTAATATTTTTTCTGCTTCGATTCCTGCCTGAACGAGGCGGTCATAGGTGCCGCCGGTCGCGTAAATCTTAAATCCGTCTTCGGCAAGAGACTTCGCAACCGTAAGTGCCTCGTCCTTATCCTTGTCCTTAACGGAAATCAGTACGCTGCCCGAAAGCGGAAGCTTGCTCTGAATGGCTTCCTGTGCCTTGAAGAAGGCTTCGCCGTAGGAAGGCGACATGCCGAGAACCTCACCGGTCGAACGCATCTCGGGTCCGAGAATCGGGTCAACCTCTGGGAACATGTTGAACGGGAAGGCTGCTTCCTTGACGCCGTAGTTCGGAATCGTCATCTCATGAAGCTCCGGCAGCGGGGACTTGCGTCCGGTCAGCTCGGAGGTGATGATATCGGTTGCAATCGGTACCATGCGGATGTTACATACCTTCGATACAAGCGGAACCGTACGGCTTGCTCTCGGGTTTGCTTCGATTACGAATACCTTGCCGTTCTCGATCGCATACTGCATGTTCATCAGGCCTTTGACATGCATCTCTTCCGCAATCTTTCTGGTGTATTCCTTGATCGTTTTCAGATTTTCCTCGGAAATATGTACCGAAGGAAGGATGCAGGCCGAGTCGCCGGAATGGATTCCCGCAAGCTCGATATGCTCCATGACTGCCGGGACAAATGCGTGCGTGCCGTCTGCAATTGCGTCGGCTTCGCATTCCATCGCATGATTCAGGAAACGGTCAATCAGGATAGGACGGTCGGGCGTTACGCCGATGGCTGCCTTCATGTATTCGGTCATCTGATCGTCATCGTAAACAACTTCCATGCCGCGGCCGCCGAGTACGAAGGACGGGCGAACCATTACCGGATAGCCGATCTTCGTTGCGATTGCGATGGCATCCTCAACGGTAACAGCCATGCCGGATTCGGGCATCGGAATGTCAAGCTTCTTCATCATCTCGCGGAAAAGGTCACGGTCTTCCGCGAGCGCGATTACCTCGGGAGTGGTTCCCAGAATCTTTACGCCGTTTTTCTTCAGGTCTGCTGCCAGATTAAGAGGCGTCTGGCCGCCGAACTGGGCGATAACGCCGAGGGGCTTCTCTTTGTAGTAAATCGAAAGCACATCCTCAAGGGTGAGGGGCTCAAAATACAGCTTATCGGAGGTATCGTAGTCGGTCGATACGGTCTCGGGGTTACAGTTGACAATAATCGTCTCGAAGCCGCGCTTCTTAAGGGCTTTGGCGGCATGTACGCAGCAGTAGTCGAACTCGATACCCTGACCGATACGGTTCGGGCCGCCGCCGAGGATCATGATCTTGCGGTTCTCGGACGAGGGGCTCTTATCAACCGGAATGTTATAGCTTGAATAGTAGTAAGCGCTGTTCTCGGTGCCGCTTACGTGTACGCCCTCCCATGCCTCGGTAAGACCGATTGCAAGGCGGCGGTTGCGGATGTCATCCTCGGTAACGCCGGTGAGCTTAGCAAGGTAGCGGTCGGAGAAGCCGTCCTTCTTCGCCTGAATCAAAGCGGCATCCTCCGGAACGGCACCCTTCTTCGAAAGCAGTGCCTCTTCCTCCTCGACAAGTTCCTTCATCTGCTCGATGAACCACTTCTTCACGTGGGTAGTGTCATGGATTTCATCTACGGTTGCACCCTTGCGGAGAGCTTCATACATCTGGAAATGACGCTCACTGGAAGGCGTTGCAAGCTTCTGCATCAGTTCTTCTTTGCTGAGGTCATGGAAATTCTTGACAAATCCGAGGCCGTAACGTCCGGTCTCCAGGCTTCTGATGGCCTTCTGGAAAGCTTCCTTGTAGGTCTTGCCGATGCTCATGACTTCGCCGACTGCGCGCATCTGGGTACCGAGCTTGTCCTCTACGCCCTTGAACTTCTCAAAGGCCCAGCGGGCGAACTTGATTACGACATAATCGCCGTCCGGAACATACTTATCAAGAGAACCGTATTTGCCGCACGGAATGTCCTTAAGCGTAAGCCCCGTAGCAAGCATTGCGGAAACAAGCGCAATCGGGAAACCGGTTGCCTTCGAGGCAAGTGCCGAGGAACGGGACGTTCTCGGGTTAATCTCGATGACTACGATTCTGTCGGTCTTCGGATCGTGTGCGAACTGTACGTTCGTGCCGCCGATAACCTGTACTCTGTCTACAATCTTATAAGCCTGCTCCTGCAAGCGTCTCTGAACTTCCTTCGAAATCGTCAGCATCGGAGCCGCGCAGAAGGAGTCGCC
>CADBTG010000199.1 GCA_902797475.1 uncultured Lachnospiraceae bacterium
ATCATAGGCGCCATCCTCGTTCTTCTTCAAGCTTCCGCCGCCGTTGATGACGTGGTTGCTCTTCAAAGAAGAAACGGGAGACCAGCTGGAATAGAGCACCTTCATGGTTTCGCCGCGCTTGTCGGCATATTGCTTTGCGGCGTCATAGTAGGCCTTGTTGACCGAAGCCGAGCGCTCGAAATTCGTATAACCGTATTCGCATTTGAAACGAAGAATCGAAAGACCGCAGTCCCGAAACAGAAGATCGTAAATGGCCTGTTCGTAAGGTTTTCCGGGAACCCAGTCGGCGTACCAGGTGAAGCCTGCGCCGAAGCCGTCCATTGTCTGGTACCGGACATTCGGATCCGGGGTGTAACTCCATTGTGCCGGTTTCGGTTCCTCCGTCGGCGTCGGGGTCACGGTGGCAGTCGGAGCCTCGGTCGGTTTACGGTTTACGCACCCGCAAAGAAGAAGCATAACTGCCGAAATAATCAATAAAATGCGTCTCATATATCCTCCTGAAAACAGGGCAGAAACCCCGTATGGAGACAGTATACTTCTTTTTTGACGGAATTTCCAACTCTATTTTGTTTTTCCTTGAAGATATCGCTTTCTTTCAGTTGAAAAATGTGACGAAAAAAGGTATTATGAAAATGCGCTTATTTGTGCTGATTGACTATGCGTCCGCCGATGCGCGGGCGGTTTACACAAATGCCGGAATCCGAACGGACCGGCGGTAAGGAGAGAACTTTGCAGACTCAAGTTAAAGGCCCTGTGGCCCCGAAAGACCCGACCGTACAAAGACCTAAGATTTATTTCCTGTTGGACGACCTCATTGCGACCTCGTTCGGCGGAGACGGAGATCCGAAGGAACTGCGCTTTTTGGAGAACCGCGTTGCGGGCAATCTGAAGCTGATCTGCCCCGAGCTTCCCGACGATATTGCCGGAAGACTGCAGAAGAGCGCGGATTTTTGTGAAATCGTGCACAGCATCGGTGTCATCATGGAACCGGTATCGGAGAACGACAAGGATCAGCCGATGTCGGTAATCTTACAGCATTACGGCCACACGGACCGATATAATTCCGGAACCCGCATGAAGATGGATGTTTTATGCGACGGCGCGGAGCGTGTATTCCCGCTTTCGGAATTCACGTTCACCGGAGACGATGACATTCTCGGAACATTGATTCTTACTTCCGACAGCACGGACCGTCAGGCAAAGGGAACGATTATCTTTTATCTGAACGACGGTTATACGGTGCCCGAGCCGGTGCTTGACCCGCCGATTGACTGGGAAAGCGAGAACTACCATAAGATTCTCGAGCGGTCCCTGATGTCGATGGGCAATACCACGAGACTTCGCCGCGCGATTGAAAAGGCCTCCGAGGGAGAGGACGTCACGATCGCATTTATCGGCGGCTCGATTACGCAGGGCGCAGGCGCAAAGCCGATTGAATCGAAATGCTATGCATACCGCATCTTCGAGTATTTTCGCGACACCTATGCGGAGGATCCGGAGAAGGTGCATTACGTGAAGGCCGGAATCGGCGGAACGAGCAGTGAGCTCGGCGTGCTTCGCTACGAGAAGGATGTGCTTCGAAACGGAACGGTCAATCCGGACATACTGATTATAGAGTTTGCCGTTAATGATGCCGGCGACGAGACGAACGGAATCTGCTTTGAGAGCCTTGCCTCGAAAGCCTTCCGCCGGCAGAACGGACCGGCGGTCATTCTGCTGTTCTCGGTATTCATGAACGACTGGAACCTGCAGGACAGACTGTCGCCGATCGGTTTCCATTACGATTATCCGATGGTCAGCGTTTTGGACGGTGTTACGCCGCAGTTCCCCGCCGATGCGGAGGGGCATGTCATGTCGAAACGGCAGTATTTCTATGACTGCTATCATCCGACGAACGACGGCCACCGTGTCATGGCAGACTGCGTCAATTATCTGATCGAGCAGTCGCTTGCGCATGTAAGCGACGAGGTTTCCTATCCTGAGGAAAGCTGCCTCGGCCGTGAATACGAAAAGACCGTAACGGTTTATCCGGATACGCTTGCCGGTGAGTACGGAATCGAAGTCGATTTCGGCGATTTCACCGAGAACGATACGGATTTACAGATGGCGGAAAAGGATACGGACCATCACGGCTCCTATACCTTTGACGGCTCCTGGAGCCGCGCCTGCAAATCGCTTGCACCGTTTACGGTGAAGATGAAATGCTCATCTTTCTTCTTCATCTTCAAAGACACCGGGGATCCTGCTTTCGGACCCTGCGACATTGTCGTGGACGGAGAAGTAAAATACGAATACAACCCGCTTGCCATCGGTTGGACCCACAGCAAAGCGATGCTTGCCGTGCCGTACGGCGAGCCTTCGGAGCACACCGTTTCGGTTGTTCCGAAATCACCCGATAAGAAATACTCGATCGTGGCATTTGCCTACACAAAGGAGTAAACGCGGGAAGACAATTTTAATCAGGAGGTGAAAGCATGGATACAGAAGCTTTTTCCCTGGAAAATGCAATGAAGCTGCTGAACGAAAAGAAGTATGCCGACCTCAGAAAGATTCTGACGGATGTGCCGGCGGCCGATATTGCCGAGATGTTCGAAGAGATTCCGAAGAACCAGTTTGCGATTCTGTACCGGATTCTGCCGAAGGAACTGGCGGCCGATGTATTTGTCGAACTGGACCCGGATTTCCAGCAGATTCTGATTGAAGCGTTCAGTGATAAGGAGCTTCGCGAAGTTCTTGACGAGCTCTACATGGATGATACGGTAGACCTGATTGAGGAGATGCCTGCCAATGTGGTAAAGCGTATTCTCGCAAACTCGTCCGCCGAGGACCGTAAGACCGTTAACGAACTGCTGAAGTATCCCGAAGACTCTGCCGGAAGCATCATGACGACCGAGTTTGTCCGCCTGAAGGAGGACATGACGGTTCGGGAAGCTTTCGCCCTGATCAGAAAGGTCGCCATTGACAAGGAGACCATTTATACCTGTTATGTAACCGATAACCAAAGCCACCTGATCGGCATGGTTACGGTCAAATACCTGCTTTTGTCCGATTATGAAGCGAAAATCAAGGACATCATGCAGGACAATGTCATCAGCGTGAAGACGCTTGACGATAAGGAAGACGTGGCGGCGACGATCAGTAAGTACGACGTGCTTGCGCTTCCGGTTGTTGACGAAGAAAACCGTCTTGTCGGCATCGTAACCGTAGACGACGCCATCGACGTCATGCAGGATGAGGCGGAAGAAGACTTCGCAAAGATGAACGCTATGGCGCCCGTGGAAACGCCGTACCTTCGTACTTCCCCGATTTCCCTGTGGCGAAGCCGTATCATCTGGCTTCTACTGTTGATGGTTTCGGCAACTTTTACCGGCATCATCATTTCCTCGTTTGAAAAGGCGCTCGCGGCACAGGTTGTGCTGACAGCCTTCATTCCGATGCTGATGGACACCGGCGGTAACTCCGGCTCCCAGGCATCCGTTACAATTATCCGTGCCATTTCCCTCGGGGAGGTGGAATTTGCGGATATCCTCAAAGTTGTTTGGAAGGAGATGCGTGTCGCATTTCTCTGCGGATTATCGCTGGCGGCGGTCACATTCGGCAAGATTTTCCTTGTCGACAAGCTTTTGCTGCATCGTCCGATTACCGTTCCCGTCGCTTTGGTTGTATGCCTGACGCTTTGCATCACGGTTTTGTGTGCGAAGCTTCTCGGATGCACGCTCCCGATGATTGTTGCCAAGCTCGGATTTGACCCGGCGGTAATGGCAAGCCCGTTCATTACCACGATTGTGGATGCCGTATCCCTGCTTGTTTACTTCGCATTTGCCATGGCCTTTTTACCGATATGAACCCGGAGGTATGATTCGTGGAAGACAAATTTGTCTCAACCAGAAAACACTTTATTTTGGCGATTTCGTTCAGCATCGTCGTCATCGCCCTGACCGAGGTGGCAACGTTTGCATATGTGCAGTCTCCGGCAGGCGTTAAGTGGGAGGATTTTCGGTTAGGGAAGTTCTTCATTCCCCTCGGCGTGAACATTACCACGCTGATTGCGCTTCTGATCATCCTTCACCGTCCGAATGTGCGGGATATCGTGAAGAATTACGCCTGCGTCATATCGCTTGTCATCGTATGTACCGTTGTGGTGACTTCCCATCACGATTACCCGGTTCTTCTTGCCGTGTTCGTGGTTCCGGTCATCTGGTCCATCGTATTTGAGGATAAATTCCTCTGCAGCGTGACGCACCTTTTATGTCAGGTCGGCGTGCTGCAGCTTACGGTTTCCTCGTCCATTCTGACGAAGAACAATCTGATTAACATGGACGCCGACAATCTGGCGGACAGAATCACCGATTTTTTGAAATCAAGCCCGAAGGGCGTCATCACCGGTGAGGACATTCTCCGAATCAGCGTCGAAACCCGCACGAATACGCTGTGGGTCAACATCATCCTCGGCATCATCCTGGTTGCCACGGCAAGGCTTTTCGGCTATCTGATGCTTTTGCAGCTGCAGAAGAAGGATTCGATCCTGCAGACGCATGAGAAGGATAACATGGCACTTGAAAAGCAGCTGCTCCGCGACCAGATGACAGGACTTTACAACCATACCGCGTTCTACGAATTTTTGGACCGTTGCGTAAAGATGAAGGGCGACGAGCCGCTTACGCTCGCGGTTGTCGATATCGACGATTTCAAGAAGGTAAATGATACCTATGGCCACGATAACGGCGACGAGGTCATTCTGACCCTCTCTAAGATCATGCAGGCACATTGCGGTGCCGATAACTATGTATGCCGCTACGGCGGTGAGGAATTTGCCGTCATCTTCCCGAATTCGAGAGAGAAGGAAGCACGCCAGATCATGCAGAACATTTTGGATGAGTTCCGCAACACGCATTATGACTGGCACAGCGGAAGCATTTCGTTCAGCTGCGGCGTGTTCCAGTGCAGTGCTTACCGGATGAATGCGGAGGAATTCTTCCAGATTACCGACAAGCTCCTTTATAAGGCAAAGCATAACGGCAAGAACCAGGTTTGCGGCGGACAGTAAGCGCGTAACGTCTGCAAGGCAGACGAAGAGGATATATATTCAAGGAGGACTAAAAGATGATCATCGGATCAAACCTTCCGAACATTCCCTGGCAGGAGAGACCTGAAGGATGTTCGGACATCGTATGGCGCTATTCGGAGAACCCGATTATCGGGCGTCATGCAATCCCTTCGGCGAACAGCGTTTTCAACAGCGCAGTCATTCCGAAGGACGGAGCTTTCGTCGGCGTGTTCAGAAGTGACAGCCGGGCGATGGAGCAGCAGCTCTTTTTGGGAAAGAGCAACGATGCTGTCAATTGGGACATTGAGCACGACCCGCTCCCGCTTTTCAATGAGGACGGAAGTCCCGCAGGAACGGCAAGAGGTTACGACCCTCGTGTCTGCAGGATCGAGGACCGCTACTATGTAACGTGGTGCACCCCTTTTGAGGTAACGAACGCCCCGACAATCGGCGTGGCGTATTCCTATGACTTCAAGACGTTTTACCGTCTTCCGAACGCTTTTCTTCCGTTTAACCGTAACGGCGTGATGTTCCCGCGCAAGATTAACGGAAAATACATGATGCTTTCCCGTCCGTCGGATAACGGCCATACGCCTTTCGGCGACATGTTCCTTTCCGAAAGTCCCGATATGGTGCACTGGGGATGCCATCATCATGTCATGAGCGCCGGCGGCTGGGCATGGACCAAGATCGGTGCCGGCCCGATTCCGATTGAGATTGACGAAGGCTGGCTGCTTTTCTTCCACGGCGTCGGAACGACCTGCAACGGTATGATGTATTCCGTCGGCGCGGCGATTCTTGATAAGGACGAGCCCTGGAAGGTGAAGTACCGCTGCAAGCCTTTCCTGCTTCATCCCGAGACGATGTACGAGTGCGTCGGAGACGTTCCGAATGTCTGCTTCCCGTGCGCGACTCTTACGGATGCCGCAACGGGCCGGATTGCCATCTATTACGGCGCGGCCGATACGGTCGTCGCCATGGCATTTGCCAAAGAGGATGAGCTTGTCCGCTACATCAAAGACAACGCTTTATAAGGGTTTCACGGCCGCGCACCGGATACGACGGTGTGCGGCTTTTTTACGTCCGGCGGGAAGAAAAGATGGTAAATGTTATTGACATAACGCCGCGTTTGTGGTAATATGACGGAAAGCCCGAAAGCGGGCAAAGGAGGGAGTTTTATCATGGAAGAAGCTAAGAAACCCGAACGTTATAAAGAGCCTTCCAACTGGAAGGGATATGTAATACCGTGCGCGGTTGCACTGCTTTACGGAGCAATTTCGTATTATTTCATTCTTCCGCCGATCAACGTTTTCAGCTCGGGATTTTGGGGCTGGCTGATGTCGGTGGCATTTTTCTACCTGCTCGGCATCATTGTGATACATACGAAGAACGGGCGGTTCGACACAAAGGATTACAAGGGCATGGATTATAAGATTGCCCTTATTGCAATCGGGGCATGCCTCGTAGTGCTTGTCCTCGGCGCAATCGTTTCTTCGAAGCTGTTTAACGCAAGACGCTATGCAGGTCTCATTAAAGTGGATTCGGCCGTATTCGAAGAGGACATGCCCGAGACGACCAACGTCAGCAACATCGCGCTGATGGATACGGCGTCGGCCAGCATCATCGGTAACCGCACGCTTGGATCGCTTTCGCAGGTCGTATCGCAGTATGAGATCGGTTCGACCTATTCCCAGATCAATTATCACAATACGCCTAAGAAGGTCGCAAACCTCGAATATGCCGGCTTCTTCAAGTGGTTCCAGAACCGCTCGAACGGCATCCCCGGCTATGTCATGGTTGACCCGCTCAATAACAGCGCGGAGTACATGCAGCTTAATCAGGCCATGAAATACGCGGACAGCGCTTATTTTTCAAAGGACCTGAAGAGAGCACTCCGTTTCTCTTATCCGACGAAGATCTTCCACAAGTTCTATTTCGAAATCGATGAGCAGGGAAATCCTTACTACATCGTTTCCTGCAAGACTCCGCATGCCGGTCTGTTCGGCGCCATGGACGTGGACGAGGTCATTCTGTTCAATCCGTGCGACGGTACCTCGGAGCTTTACAAGCTTGCGGATGTGCCGAGCTGGGTGGACATCGTATTTGACGGCGACCTTGCCTCTGAAAAATACAACTGGTACGGCACGCTTTCAGGCGGTTTCTTCAACAGCATCATCGGTAATAAGAACTGTAAGAGAGCCACGAACGACTACGGCTACATCGTCATTGACGACGACGTATGGTATTTCACCGGTGTCACGAGCGTGAACAAGGACGAAAGCAACATCGGCTTCATCCTGACCAATGCGCGTACCGGCGCATACAAGTTCTATCCGGTCATCGGCGCGGAAGAGTACTCCGCCATGCATGCCGCCGAAGGCGAAGTGCAGGAGAAGGGGTACAACGCTTCCTTCCCGTCCCTCATCAATGTCGGCGGGCAGGCAACCTACATCATGGTTCTTAAGGACAGCGGCGGTCTCGTAAAGCTTTACGCTTTGGTAAATGTGGAGAAGTACTCCGTCGTAGCTACCGGCCAGACGCAGCAGGAGGCCATGGCGGCCTACCGCAAGATGCTTGAGAAGAACGGCATCTCCGTCGGAACGGTTGAGGATATTCCGAAGACCGTGATTACGGTCAGTGAGGTGCGCCTTGTGACCGTTGAGGACATGCCGACGGTTTATCTGACGGCAGACGACGGCAAAGTATATAAAGGCTATCTGAATCTCGACGAAAGCCTGATTCTGATCCGCACGGGCGATAAGCTTTCCGTAGTGGCGGAAAGCACGCAGATTAACGACCTTTACACAATCAGAAGCTGGACGAAGGAATAAAGACTATGACAGTATTGGAACGTTTCCTGCGCTATGTGCAGGTGGATACCTCCTCGGAGGAGGACCGGGAGTGCTTTCCGAGCACTGAAAAGCAGAAGAATCTCGGCCGCATGCTTTATGAAGAATTAAAGGAACTCGGCGCATCCGATGTCGTGATGGACGAATACGGCTACGTATACGCCAAGCTTCCCGCAACGAAGGGAGAAGAGGGCCGCAAGACCCTCGGATTCCTTGCGCATATGGATACCTCTCCGGACGCTCCCGGAGCCGGCGTAAAGCCGAAGATTACGAAGCAGTATGACGGCGGCAGCATCGTGCTGAATGCCGAAAAGAAGATTGTGCTGTCCCCGGAGGAGTACCC
>CADBTG010000200.1 GCA_902797475.1 uncultured Lachnospiraceae bacterium
AAGGCCAACAAGCGCAAGAAGGCAACGCCCTTGTGGCAGAGAGTATGGCTTGATGTCATTTTGCTTGCCGCTTCGTTATACGGCTTCTACAATTTCAACTCGCAGAAGGAGCTTCTGGTGTCAAAGGTTGCGTCCGGCAAGGCACTTGATCCGATGCTGTTTCTTTCCGCATCGATGTTCATACTAAGCTGCGCCATCGTATTCCTTCGCATCATTCCGCTTCTTGCGACGGTTGTGTTCAAAATCGGGCGCAAGCTGTTAAGCCCGGCTGCTTATGCATCTTTCCTGCAGATCATGAGAGATATCAGAAAGCAGAGCTTCATCACCGTATTCCTCGTTCTGACGATTGCGCTCGGCATCTTCAATGCGAACATTGCGAGAACCGTCAACAAGAACGAAGAAATCCGCATCCATTACAACACCGGTGCCGATATCGTGCTCAGTGAAAAATGGAAGGATAACTCGGGAGACATGAAGATGGGTTATTCGGGCTCGCTTTTATACGAGGAACCGGATTTCCACCGTTACGAACTGCTCAAAGAGGCTCACAGCGACACCTTCAAGGGGCTCGCCAAGGTCCTTCGCGATACGGCCACGGTCAACAGCACCGCAGCCGATGCCGATCCCGTGCAGTTTTTGGCAATCAATACGTATGATTTCGGCAACACGGCCTGGATGCCGGACGGTGTGACGCCGGAGCATTGGTATACCTACCTGAACGCTCTTGCCGTCAACCCCGAGGGTGCCATCATCTCGTCGAATTTCGCACAGAAGATGAACTTCAAGGTCGGCTCCACGATTTCCGTATACCGCAAGGATTCCACCGGAAAGCCGATGGGACGCATGCCGCTTACGGTTGTTGCCATCATGGACGCTTTCCCTTCGTTTGAAGCGAAACAGACGATTGTTTCGGACGACGGAACCGTTACGACAACCGAAAGCTATCTCGTCGTATGCAACTATGCGAATCTCTCGAGATACTATCCGGTAACGCCTTACCAGGTATGGATGAAAATCGACGGCGATGCCGATTTCCTCTATGACTGGGCCGAGGAAAATAACATCACATTTTCCTCTTTCGAGAATTATTCGGATCGCATCGTAGCCATGAAGAATGATCCGTACTTCCAGGTTACGAACGGCATGCTGACAATTTCCTTCATCGTCATTTTGGTGCTTTGCGCAATCGGATTTTTGATTTACTGGCTGACAAGCATCCGTGCGCGTGAGCTGATTTTCGGCATCTATCGCGCAATGGGCATGTCGATGGGCGAGCTGATCAGGATGCTTCTTAACGAGCATTTCTTCGGTTCGGTCATCCCCATCCTGTTCGGCGCAGGAGTCGGAATTCTTGCCTCGAAGATGTTCATTCCGCTGATTGAGATCGCTTACGCCCCGGCGGAGCAGACGCTTCCTACCGGAATCTTCATCAATTCCGGAGATATCATCAGAATCAGCGTTGTGGTCGGCGTCATGCTGATCGGCTGTCTTGCCGTTATTTCCGTGATGCTTTCGAAGATGAAGATTAACCAGGCTTTGAAGCTCGGCGAAGATTAAGGAGGAAGCATGGAAGAGATATTACGTACAGAAGAAGTGAAGCGCGCTTTCCCGGTAGCAGGCGGCGATTTCTGGGCTCTTAAGGGCATCAGCATCACCGTGCCGAAGAACAGCCTGACCATCTTAAAAGGCCGTTCCGGTTCCGGTAAGACAACGCTTCTCAATATCATCGGTGCTTTGGATGCGCCGACAAGCGGTAAGGTTTATTTCGACGGCAAAGACATCTCGAATGCATCCGATAAGGAGCGCGAGCTTTTGCGCCGTCATGAAATCGGTTTCATATTCCAGTCGGTTGCGCTGATTCCGGTTATGTCCGCATATGAGAATGTGGAATATGCCCTTCGGCTCGCCGGATACAAGGGAGACTACAAGGAACGCGTCATGGAATGCCTGAAGCTTGTCGGACTCAGCAAACGTGCTTCCCATATGCCGCAGGAGCTCTCCGGCGGTGAACAGCAGCGTGTCGCGATTGCGCGTGCCATCGCACATAAGCCGAAAATCATATTTGCCGACGAGCCTACCGGCGAGCTGGACTCTGCGACCAGCCTTTCGGTAATCGGCATTTTCAAGGATCTGATCAAGAAGGAAGGAATCACATTTGTCATGACGACTCACGACCCGAAGCTGATGGGTTACGGCGACATGGTTTATGAGATTTTGGACGGTGAAGTCATTTCCACAACCGACAATACGGAGGAACGAAATGAGTAAGAGAAACCGAAACCAAATTGTGCAAAAAGCGAAGAGAACTCCCGATCAGATCGTTCAGAAGAAGGACAAGGTGTCGGAGGTTGTTGCGAAGAAGCTTCAGGAGGAACTGAAGGAGAAGGTGCCCGAGACGAAGCCCGAAGCCGTAGCGGAGCAGCCTGCGGGTGACGAGCCCGGCCCGATGGCCGAAGAGATTTCGAAGGCGTTGAAGGATTCCTTCATGGAAGCCTACAAGAAGCAGACCGAGGGAGAACTTGAGGACGAGCTTGACGATAACGTCATGATTCTCTGCGAGAACCTCGTTAAGATTTATAAGACAAAGGATACCGAAGTGCTTGCGCTGCAGGGTCTTGAGCTTCGTGTCGAAAAAGGCGAATTCATCGCCATCATCGGCAGCTCCGGTTCCGGTAAATCCACATTCCTGAACCTCCTCGGCGGCCTTGACCGTCCGAGCGCGGGAAAATTATACGTGGACGGCAAGAATCTGTTTAAGATGACCGAAAGCCAGATGGTTGCATATAAGCAGAAGACGGTCGGATTTGTCTGGCAGAATAATGCCAGAAACCTGCTTCCGTATCTGACTGCCGTGCAGAACGTTGAGCTTCCGATGCTGTTCTGTGAGCCGAAGGAGCGTCATGAGCGCGCAATTGAACTGCTGACGCTTGTCGGAATGGTTCATAAGAAGGACAGCCGTTTGAACCAGCTGTCCGGCGGTGAGCAGCAGAGAAGCGCAATCGCGATTGCGCTTGCAAACAGACCGAAGCTGCTTCTTGCCGATGAGCCGACGGGTTCCGTTGACCAGAAGACCAGCGATGCCGTTTTGGACGTATTCCGTAAGCTGAATACCGAGCTCGGCATTACGATCGTCATCGTAACGCATGACATCAACCTTGCCAAGAAGGTTAACCGTGTCGTGATGATGCGTGACGGTAAGACGAGCATCGAGCGAATCATGAAGGAAGAGTACGCGAAGGAGAATCTTCACGGCTTCATTGAAGAAGATACGCACGAGGAATACGCAATTCTCGACCATGCGGGCCGTGTGCAGATTCCGAGAGAGATGCTCGACGAAATCGGCGTGGACAGCAAGAAAATCCGCATGACCGTGGACGGCGACAAAATCGTCATCACAAAGGCATGACAGTAAAATAAAAGCAGCACGGATTCGGCAGAATCCGTGCTGCTTTTTTATGTCGTATTTGTCATCAAAGATTGGTTTCTTTGTATTTCTGTTCGCAGTATACGCAGCGGTATACACATTTTTCTTCGTTTGTGAGACGGAAGCGGTGCGGGAGTTCCTGCTCGATGCTTGTGATGCAGCGGGGGTTCTTGCACTTTAAGATGTTCGTTACCTCGCGGGGAAGACGAACGCGGCGCTTTTCGATGATGACATCGTTCTCGATGATGTTTAAGGTGATGTTCGGGTCAAGAACCGCAAGCGTATCGAGGTCAACCGTGATCGGACCTTCGATTTTGATGATGTCCTTGCGTCCCATTTTATTGCTGGAAGCATTCTTGATGATGGCAACGCAGCAGTCGAGCTTTCCGAGTTCGAGGTATTCGTAAATCTGCATGCCCTGGCCGGGTTTGATGTGGTCAATGACGACGCCCTGATGGAGTCCGCCGATATTTAACATGTTGTGTACCTCCTTAGTTTTGCGGGATGCGGTCCTTAAGACCGAGGAGCAGGATGATCAGTGCCATGCGGGCGTAGACGCCGAAGCCGGCCTGACGGAAATAGGCTGCGCGCGGGTCGTCATCGACCTCGACGGAGATTTCGTTGACACGCGGGAGCGGATGAAGGACGAACATGTCCTTGCGGGCCAGCTTCATCTTTTCGGGAGTCAGGATGAAGCTGTTCTTCAGGCGGATGTAATCCTCTTCGTTGAAGAAACGTTCGCGCTGTACCCGTGTCATGTAAAGGATGTCAAGCTCGGGCATGACTTCGTCGAGGGAGCGGACTTCCTTATACGGGATATTGTTTGCGTCGAGAACTTCCTCCTTGAGATAAGCGGGGATGCAGAGTTCTTCGGGAGAAATCAGCACGAAGCGGATGCCGGGGTAGCGGACCATCGCATTGATCAGAGAGTGAACCGTGCGGCCGAATTTCAGGTCGCCGCAAAGACCGATGGTCATGTTGTCAAGCCGTCCCTTGAGCTCGAGAATCGTAAGCAGGTCCGTAAGCGTCTGTGTCGGATGGTTGTGGCCGCCGTCGCCGGCGTTGATTACCGGAATTCCCGAATGCCTTGAGGCGACGAAGGGCGCGCCTTCCTTCGGATGCCGCATCGCGCAGATGTCGGCATAGTAGGAGATGATGCGGATCGTGTCCGAAACGCTTTCTCCTTTGGCTGCGGAGCTGGAGTCCGCACTCTGGAAGCCGAGAACCGAACCGCCGAGGTTCAGCATGGCGGCTTCAAACGAGAGACGTGTGCGTGTGCTCGGCTCGTAGAAGCAGGTGGCGAGTTTCTTGCCGTCACATACATGACGGTAGCGCTCCGGGTCTCTCATGATGTCCTGCGCAAGAGAGAGGAGTTCGGTGAGTTCCGGAAGACTCAGGTCCATGGGGCTGATGAGATGTTTCATAAATATCCTCCTTGTATTTTTCTAAAGAAAAAGCCTGCGATTATTTCGCAGGCTTGAAATCAAAGTAACGAAGACAGTTATTATAGCAAATGTCTTCCACAACGGAACCGAGAAAAGACATATCCTTCGGGTATTCGCCTTCGGAAACAAGTCTTCCGAAGAAACGGCAAAGGATGCGGCGGAAATACTCGTGCCGTGTGTAGGAAAGGAAACTGCGGGAATCGGTAAGCATGCCGATAAACTGCCCGATGACGCCGAGATTGGAAAGACTCGTGAGCTGATCGAGCATGCCGGTCTTGTTATCATTGAACCACCAGGCGGAGCCGTGCTGAATCTTGCCCGCGCAGCTTTCATCCTGGAAGCAGCCGATGACGGAATCGATGGCAGCGTTGTCAATCGGATTCAGGGAATAAAGAATCGTCTTCGGAAGCTGTTCGGTCTTTGCAAGGTCGTTCAAAAACTCCGTCAGCGAAGCAACCGGAGTATGATTATCAATGCAGTCAAAGCCCGTGTTGGGACCGATCCGGTCAAACATCAGGCTGTTGTTGTCGCGCTTAACACCGTAATGCAGCTGCATGACAAAGCCGACCCGGTGATATTCCCGGGCAAGGTGCAGCAGAAGATTGGTACGGTAAGCCATGGCCTCCTTACGCGTAACGGTACCGCCGTCCATGCGTTTACGGAAAATGCCACCCGCGGTCTCGTCATCACAGGGCTCGTACATGACATACGGGAGACCGTGATCGGCAGTTTTGGCGCCGCGGAAAGCAAAGTAATTAATCCGCTCCGTCAGGCTGTCCTTCAAATCGGAGAGGCTGTACATGGTCCAGTCGCAAATCTCGCCGAGGCGCTCCACATGTTCCGCAAAGTCGGGCTTCTCGATATCGAGGAAGTTGTCGGGACGAAATGCGGGAAGCACCTGAACAGGGAAGGACGGATCGTCCGCAAGCTGCTTATGGTAACGAAGATCGTCGCACGGGTCGTCGGTTGTGCACAGAATCCGCACATTGGAACGACGCACGAGATTCCTCGCGCTCATGCCGGGATCGCGAAGCATTTCATTACAGCGGTCATAGATGGAAAGGGCATTGTCGGGGGTAAGGGGCTCCTGAATCCCGAAATAGCGCTGAAGCTCAAGATGACTCCAGTGATACAGAGGGTTGCCGATGGCTTTGGAAAGAGAAGCGGCAAATGCCTCGAATTTCTTTTCGGGATCGGCACTTCCGGTAATCAGTTCCTCCGGAACGCCGCAGGCCCGCATGATGCGCCATTTATAATGGTCGGCACCGAGCCAGAGATCGGAAATGTTACAGAAACGGACGTCGTCCGCGATTTCGGAAACAGGAATATGACAATGGTAATCAATGATCGGCATGTGCTCGGCGTACTTGTGATACAGCACCTCCGCGCACTCCGTATCCAAAAGGAAGTTTTTATCCATAAACTCCATTCAGACATCCTCCCGATTCAGTCCGAAATCTTATCTGCGGTATCATACCATATTGCAGAATCATTTTCAAGAGGATTTCCGAAGAAAAATAAAAAAATGCTTCTCAAGATGTTGTAATTTCACAATTCTTTTGTTGCGAAAAAATGCAAGATATGGTAAAATTTCTTTAGTTTGGATACCGGAGGCAGTTATGGGCAGAATTGTTACACTCGGAGAGATCATGCTTCGTCTTTCGACACCGGGATATGAGCGGTTCATGCAGGCGGAGAGCTTTGATGTATGCTATGGGGGAGGAGAAGCCAATGTGGCTGTTTCACTGGCGGGATTCGGGCACGATGCCTCCTTTGTCACCAAGCTTCCGGCCAATGAAATCGGCGATGCGGCCGTTTCGGCACTCAGAAGATACGGCGTTGACACGTCGGACATCGTACGCGGCGGAGACCGTGTCGGAATCTATTTCCTCGAGACCGGCGCATCGGTAAGACCGTCCAAGGTTGTTTATGACCGCGCGCATTCCGCAATTGCGGAAGCCGTTCCGTCCGATTTTGATTTCGAGAAGATCTTCGAAGGCGCGGAGTGGTTTCATTTTACAGGAATTACGCCTGCCATCAGCGACAATGCCGC
>CADBTG010000201.1 GCA_902797475.1 uncultured Lachnospiraceae bacterium
CGGAAGCGTTCCGATCGGAACAACCGTAATCTTCGGTGTTACGCTCATGCGGGACTTGAACAGCTCCCGGATTGTCGCAGCGGTGCGCTCAAAGTTGACGCGGCCTTCTGCCTCAACCGTCACAAGGATGACGTCCCTGTTGATTTCCTCGTCATGCGCGATGTCAATCTTATACTCGCTCGATACGCCGTCCACGAGGCCGAGGATTTCCTCTACCTGGCTCGGGAACATGTTCACGCCGTGCACCTTGAACATGTCGTCGCTTCTGCCCTTGATGACGTCAAGGCGCGGATATTTGCTGCCGCACGGGCATTCGCCCGGAATGATGCGGGAAATATCATGCGTACGGAAACGAATCAGCGGAGCACCTTCCTTAACAAGCGTCGTGATGACGATTTCACCTTCTTCGCCGTCCGGAACGGGATTTCCGGTGACGGGGTCGATGATTTCAATGTACACATAATCATCCCAGTAATGCATGCCGGTTTCATACTGACAGTTGATGCCGATGCCCGGGCCGTAAATCTCGGTCAAGCCGTAAATGTCATAAAGCTCCACACCGAGTTCCTCGTGGATGTACTTCCGCATCTTGTCACTCCAGCGCTCGGAGCCGAACACGCCTTTTTTCAGGTAAATCTTATCCTTAATGCCGCGGCGGTTGATTTCCTCCGCAAGAAGAAGCGCGTAGGAAGAGGTCGCCGTGATGACCGTCGACTTCAAATCCATCATCATCTGCAGCTGCTTTTCGGTGTTACCGGGGCCGGTCGGAATGGCCATCGCACCGAGCTTTTCACAGCCCGCCTGGAAACCGATTCCCGCTGTCCACAGACCGTAGCCGGGCGTAATCTGGATGCGGTCCTTTTTCGTGATACCCGCCATTTCATAACAGCGCGCGAACATGATTGCCCAATCGTCTACATCCTTCGCGGTATAAGGGATGATAACCGGCTTGCCGGTCGTTCCCGAAGAGGAATGGATGCGGACAACTTCTTCGTCCGGTACCGCCTGGATGCCGAGCGGATAGGCATTCCGCAAATCAGCCTTGCTCGAAAAAGGAAGCTTCAGAAACTCTTCCCTGCTGGCGCAGCCGGTAATGCCGGCGGCTTCGTATACTTTTCCGTAATAGCTTCCGGAGCGGATCAGTCTCTTCACCTGATTGTCAACCTGACTGAGCTGTTTATCTGTTAACTGCATACTGTTCTCCTATCTCCGCTCCCGCGAGGAATGCGGCTTTATTCGTTTCAAGATAGCGCTCGGGCACTCTTCTTACGATTTCCGAAAGAATCGTTTCCTTATCGATTCCGAGCCTGCCTGCGCCTGCTGCCACGCCGAGTATCGCGATGTTGAAGTACCGGCTTGAACCGAACGGGCGGCAGAGTTCCTCGCCGTCGATGACGATGCAGGAACATTTCTTTTTAAGATAAGCAATCATTTCGGTTCCGTCGTAGCCGGTCGGCATAAGCGACTCGGTAACCGGTTTCACCGGAACGCTGTTCACGATGACGATTCCGTCCGGCTTCAGATACCGAAGATTCCGAACCGCCTCCGCAGGCTCAAATGCCAGAATCATATCGGCGCTTCCGAACGGAATAAGCGGCGAATAGGCTTCCTCACCGATTCGCACGTGGCTCGTTACCGGGCCGCCGCGCTGCGCCATTCCGATGGTCTCGGCGGAATGGACCGGATCACCGGCCTCCATTGCCGCTGCCGCAATGATTTTCGATGCCAGAACGGTTCCCTGACCGCCGACACCGCAGATCAGTATATCCTTTTTCATCGCTCCACCTCCTGAATCGCATCCACCGGGCAGATCTGCGAGCAAAGCCCGCATCCGGTGCACAGGTTCGGATCGATTGTTACCTGCCCGTCCACACGAATCAGGCCCGGACAGCCGATCTCTTTGATGCATTTGCCGCAGTTGAGGCAGTTTTCGGTAATATGGCATTTGCCTGTGGGCTTCGAGATGGCCACGCACGGGGACTTGAAGATGATTGCCTTCACGCCCGGCAGGTCCGCGCACATTCGAACAGCCCCCATCGCCTCATTCAGGTTGAGCGGATCCACGGTCACGACCGTCGAAACGCCGATGCCCTTAAGCACCGAAGCAATATCGACCTTCTCGACAATGTCGCCCATCATGTTCCGTCCGGTTCCCGGGTGCGGCTGGTGGCCGGTCATTGCAGTCGTCGAATTGTCGAGCACGCAGAGAATCATGTTCGCATTGTTGTAAACCGCATTCACGACGCCGGTCATGCCCGATGCGAAGAAGGTCGAATCTCCGACAAATGCAAAGCCGATCCCTTCCTTATCCATCCACGTAAAGCCCTGCGCCATCGTGATGCCGGCGCCCATACAAAGGCAGGTGTCGCACATGTCAAGCGGCATGGCGTTGCCGAGGGTATAGCACCCGATGTCGCCGCAGAAATAGCAGTTGCGGCCCTTCATCGCCTTCTTGACCGCATAGAACGAAGCGCGGTGCGGGCAGCCTGCACACAAAACAGGCGGGCGGACCGGAAGCTCGGGCGCATCGCTTACGTCGATTTCCGAGGCTTCTCCGGGAAGCTCCAGATATTTTCTGAGAATTCCGGCAATCAGGTTCGTGCTGAGCTCGCCGCTTGCGGGAACGTCACCGGTCAGCTTGCCGCGGATTGAAAGAAGAATGCCGTTTCGTCCGCAAAGCCTTGCAATCTGCTCCTCGTTGTAGGGGCTCAGTTCCTCTAAGCTGAGGACTTCCGTGACGCCCTCGAGCGCCTTTTTCACAAAGGACTCCGGAAAAGGATACGGCGTCCCGATTCGGATCAGCTTTACCTCCGGATAATCCTTCAGGAATTCCTTCGCGTACGCGTAGCTGATGCCCGAGGCAACAACGGCCTTTTCGGAATTGCCGCCCTCAACGGTATTGTAGCGGTATGAGGAGAATTCCTCGCCGATTTCAACGTTTCTCTTCTCGATCATTGCGTGATTGGCGAAGGAAAGCCGCGGGAAGATTACCCATTTCTTGGAATTTTTGATAAAGCCGGAAACTCTCTGGGGAGAGAACTTTTCCGGGCGGTCGATTGCCGCGTAGGCATGATCCACACGGGTTGTCGGGCGAAACAGCACCGGCGTGGCGTACTTTTCCGAGCACTCGTAGGCGTCCTGAATCATTTCATACGCCTCTTCGGGCGAGCTCGGATCAAACACGGGAATCCGGGC
>CADBTG010000202.1 GCA_902797475.1 uncultured Lachnospiraceae bacterium
ATTACAATAGCCCAATCTCCTTTTTGTGCATTTTGACGGGCTTTTTGGCATAATTAACGTCATTGCTACAAGATACGGGGTTTTTGAGGGGGTTTTGTATCACTTTGCACAATTACACGTCAAAAGTTCCACGCCCGCCATAAAATGCACTAAAACGGACGCCAAATCGCACAACAAAACAGCGCACAACAAAGGAGGGTCCGCACAGCGAACCCTCCCGCAATTCAAATCATCACACGGCAGAATGCTCTGCCGTCAGGTTGAAACCAGGCAACCTGTAACTCAATTAGTCATCAAAATCCATTCCGCCGCCAAGGCCGCCAAGGCCGCCGAAGCTTCCGAGAAGCATAGAGATGAGGGGCTTGAAGTCTCTCAGTCTTGTAATCTTGGAAGGAGCGGAGATGGTAGGAACATCGCCGGAGATGCGAACGGTCGCATCAATCTTGGCTTCCTTGCCGTCCTTAGAAGCAACCATGGTGCCCTTAAGCTTGAAGCCGCCATCAACGCTCTTCACGTTGAACTTCAGGTCAATGCCCTTGATGTCTTCTTCGGTAAGATTGTTGGCCTCTTCACGAATCTGAGCTGCAGCTTCCTTCAGCTTGCCCTCGATTTCTTCGAGATCAACAATTTCGCCTGCCTCGCTCTCAAGAGCCTGGTTCAGGTCTTCCTTCTTAATCTCTTCAATCATCTTGTCAACGTCTTCCTTGGACATTTCAAGTGCGCCGGCAAGCTCTACAACATCGTCGTAGTAGTAGTTGATCAGTTTCTCAACATACTTGTTGAGGTCGATGTTCTTAAGGTCGGAATCCTTCGTGCTGTTCTTAACGGTATCAAGAACGTCCTTCTCAAGGTAATCCGCAAGGGTGTTGAGCACGGTCTGGTAGCTCTTCACAGAGGTGAACTCAACCGTGAAATCGGTGTCTTCGCCGCTGATCTTGGCATCTGCAAGAGCCTTCTTCAGGAAGTCAACAACGAGCTTCATGCCGTCGTTCTTCACGGAATCAACAGTCTTGGTCTCAAGATCATCCGGAAGCGGAATTGCGAAGTAGTCAAGCTCAATGTCGCCGAGCATCTTAGCCGCGTCGGGCTCAATGCCGCTGACAGCCTTCAAAATGCCGCCGAGGTTGAGGTACATGAACTTGTCCTTCACAACCATCAGATCGTCTACGGCAAAATCAAGCTTGGCATCCTTAACGTCAGCCTTAACGGAAGCGCCGATGGAAGCGTTGCCTTTGCCATCGGTACCGAGCGTTACGGTAATCTTGCCGTTACCTTCCTGGCCGAGATCGAAGTCCGCAGAAAGTGTTACGGTGCCTTTGTCAACCTTGCCGATATCCTCCAGCATCTCATAGATATCTTTATAGGAGGATTTCTTTTTTTCTTCGTCCTTCTTGTCCTTGTCTCCGCATGCAACGAAGCATGTCATAACCATGACAAGCACGAGAAGAAGTGCAGTAATTTTCTTCTTCATTTCAATCATCCTTTCTTACGCTTTCGCCGTTCCCACAGGGACGGCCCCTCCGAAGCAATGTGATCTTTGTTAAATCACATTTACATTATACCACTTTCCGATGGAAAATGCAATACATAATCTGTTACATTTTCCGGGAATGGCCTTACATTATTGTAACATTTCGCCGAAAATGCCACCTCGTGCAATAAATAATTGCTTATTCGAAGCGGATATCGGTGATGATCGGCTCCTCGGGATGGATGCCGAAAAGGCCTTCGAACTCTTCGCGGGTGATGCGTTCCTTCTGTAAAAGGAGATCCGCGCAGGCGCCGAGCACCGAAAGATTCTCTTCAATCAGGCGCTTTGCTTCCTTGTAGCAGTCATCGATGATGCGGCGCACCTCGGCGTCAATCGCATTTGCCACGTTCTCGCTGTAGCTGCGGGGATGCGCCAGGTCGCGGCCGATGAAGACTTCCTCGTCGTCCATGTCGTAGTTGACGGTGCCGAGTTCATCCGAGAAACCGTACTTCGTAACCATATCCCTTGCGGTTCTGGTTGCCTGCTTGATGTCCATGCTCGCGCCGGTCGTGATGTCGTCGAAGACGAGGCTCTCCGCCACGCGTCCGCCGAGATCCACAATGATCTGCTGAAGCATCTTGCCCTTGGTCATGAACATCTCGTCCTTCTCGGGAAGGGGCATCGTGTAGCCCGCTGCGCCGGTTCCGGTCGGGATGATGGATACGTTATAAACCGGTCCCACATCTGGCAGCACATGGAACAGAATCGCATGTCCGGCCTCGTGGTAGGCGGTAATCTTTCTTTCCTTTTCCGATACGACACGGCTTCTCTTCTCCGTACCGATTCCGACGCGGATCAGGGATTTCTTGACGTCCTCGTCGTTGAGGAACGCCCTGTCTTCCTTGGCTGCGCTGATGGCGGCCTCGTTCATCAGGTTCTCAAGATCCGCTCCGGTAAAGCCCGCCGTAATCTGCGCGAGATGCTCGAGATTAACATCCTCGCTAAGAGGCTTGTTTGCGGCATGCACCTTAAGAATCTCCAGTCTGCCCTTTACGTCGGGGCGTCCTACGAGAACCTTACGGTCGAAACGGCCGGGACGCAGGATGGCCGGGTCGAGAATGTCCACGCGGTTCGTTGCCGCAAGCACGATAATGCCTTCGTTCACACTGAAACCGTCCATCTCAACAAGCAACTGGTTGAGTGTCTGCTCACGTTCGTCATGGCCGCCGCCGAGACCTGAGCCTCGCTTTCTCGCAACCGCATCAATCTCGTCGACAAATACGATGCAGGGGCAGTTTCTCTTCGCCTGGTCGAACAAATCACGCACACGCGATGCGCCGACACCGACGAACATCTCGACGAAATCCGAGCCGGAAATCGAGAAGAACGGCACGCCCGCTTCGCCGGCAACCGCCTTCGCAAGCAGTGTCTTACCGGTTCCGGGAGGTCCCTCCATCAGGATACCCTTCGGAATCCGGGCGCCGACCTTTAAGTATTTCTTAGGATTCGAGAGGAAATCAACAACCTCCCGCATCTCTTCTTTCTCTTCATGAAGTCCCGCAACCTTGGAGAAATTGATCCCCATTTGTCCCGGGAGAAGCACCTCCGCGCGGCTCTTGCCGAAATTCATCAGCTGGGAATTTCCGCCGCCGAGCGCGTGCGTCAGTGACAAATAGAACAAGAACACCATCAGACCGATGATCAGGTACGGGAACACGTTCACCCAGAACCAGTGCGGTTTGTCGATGTCCGAAACGCCGTAAACCAGGTGTGCCGTCTCCGCCTCGGCGATGATGCGGTTCACATCGGTCGTGTAAAAGCTCTTCGCGGTGTTGTCCTTAAACTCGACATAAATCTTACCGGAAGGAACTTCCTCGTTCTGCACGATCGAAATCCGGGAAATGTTATTCTTCTCGATATCCTGCAGGAAATCGCCGTGCGTATACGCGTAGTTGTCTCTTGCCGTAATCGACGCGTAGATGATGGAAAATACGAGCACGCCGATCAACAGCAGATAGAATAAGGCTCCTCCGCCTCTTCTCTTCTTCAATGGATTGTCCTCTGTGCCGCAAATGCGGCCCTTTCTTGTAACTTCCCGACCTGTGCCGGGTGCACCGTTCCGGCCGGGGCCGGCTTGCGGTTAATCTTCAAAATGCAGCACCCCGATGTACGGCAGGGCACGATAGCGCTGCGCATAATCAAGGCCGTAACCGACGACAAATTCGTCGGGAATCTCAAAGCCCGTATAGTCCACGTGAACATCCACCACGCGGCGGCTGGGCTTGTCAAGAAGCGTGCAAAGCGCGATGCTTTCGGGCTGGCGGCTCTTAAGCATCTCAAGAAGGAACGACAGGGTATGTCCCGAATCGATGATGTCCTCGATGACGAGAACATGCTGCCCGCGGATGCTTTCGTCAAGGTCCTTCACGATGCGCACGCGCCCGCTTGAGGTCACGTCGTCGCCGTAGCTCGAAACCGACATGAAATCAAGCTTCACGGGAAGCCCGATTCTCTTGGCAAGCTCCGTTGTGAAGAACACGCTGCCCTTCAAAATGCAGATGAGCTTCAGTTCCTTGCCGGCGTAATCCTTCGTAATCTGCTCCGCTATCTCGCGAATCTTCTTCTCCACTTCCTCTTCGGGAATCAATACGCTTACGCTTTCCATACTCATCCTTTCCGACAGGGACCTTCGGGTCCGTCTCCTTCCTCTTTGCTGCTCACGGACAGAATCAACACGCGCCTGGTCTCCTCCGTCACGTAATACCGTTCCGTGCCGCGCATTCCCGGAATCCACAGGATCTCGGAACCGGCCGCGACAACCGGCTTTGCGTCCCGCAATTCGCGCGGAACCCGCTCTTCGATATAGTAATCCGAAAGAAGCTTCGTGCCGCCCTCCGGGTTGATCGTAAAGGCGTCTCCGTCCCTTCGTCCGCGGAGCACGGGAACGTCCTTAATCATATCATAATCAAGCCATTTTATCCACTTATTTTTTCCGACCGGCTCGCCCTTTTCGTAATTCCGCACCGTAACCGAAAGCACCTGACCGTTCCCGATCGGATATGTCCCGTTTTGCAGCGGAATCTCCGCCGTCCACGGAGCTGTTTCGGCCTTTTTGCAAAGCCCGTCATACGTCTTCACAAGCGTCAGCCCGGTCGGCAGGCTAAGCTCTCCCGAAACCGGCCCGTCCGCAAGCTTTATAAGCGCCTTCACATGCGCCGCGGTAAAGTCCCGTTCGGTCCCCGAAAGCGTCTTCACAAACCGAAGCAGCACTTCCCTTCGCACAATCTCCGGAAGCCCCGAAAGTTCCCCGGTCAGAAGCACTCCGTCTTTATATGCCTTCGCGTACGCTTCGTCCGCATCGTGCGTCAGAAGCTCCTGCATCAAAGCCGCCTGCTCGGAAAGCGACAGAATGTGCTCCGTCACCTCGGGATTGACCTCCTTAAGAAGCGGCATTACCCGGTTCCTCAGGAAATTCCTTGTATAAGCATCCTCCGCGTTGGTCTCGTCCGTGACCCATTTCGCACCCCGCCTGCCAAGCTCCTTCGTAATC
>CADBTG010000203.1 GCA_902797475.1 uncultured Lachnospiraceae bacterium
CAGAATCCCGACCTCCGTCAGATACCGCTCTGTCCGCTCGATCGGAGAGGCCGTCACGACAACGGCCGGAATGCCGCGCTGCTTCAGTTCTTCCAGTATCTCGACCGCGCCGGGCTTTCTTTGAAGCCCGTCAATCCGAAGCTGCGCTTCCATCATCTCGGTCCGTTTGGCGCGGATTGCCTGGTAATCCGTCTCCGGTCCAAACCATTCTTTAAGCTGCGCCGGAGCGAAAGGCCGTCCGAGACTTCGCATGGAAAGTGCCTGCCCGTCACTCATCTCATACCCGAATGCCGCAGCTGCCTTCGGCCAGAACCGGCGGAAATACTTTTCGGTATCGATCAAAGTTCCGTCCATATCGAAAAAGACAATCTTAATCATGCTATTTGGTTCTCTTTCCGCAAGCCCTGCCTGCCGGTTTCTTCACAAGCCCTGCGATTTCGGTTCCGGCAAGACCATTCTTCACACCGAAATAGCCGAGAATCGTCTGCGCAATATCGGAAAAGCAGTCCCGCGTTCCGAAGTTTCGGCCTGCTGCCACATTCTTTCCGAATGCAACAAGCGGAATGTATTCGCGGGAATGATCGGTTGACGACGTCGCCGGATCGCAGCCGTGGTCAGCCGTTACCATCAAAATGTCGTCATCGCGAAGCTTCTCAAGCATCTCGGGAAGCTTCGAATCGAAGTAACTGAGCGCCTTCGCATATCCCGGAATGTCGTTCCGGTGTCCGTACTGCATGTCGAAGTCCACAAGGTTCGTGAAACAGAGCCCCTCGAAATCCTTATCCATCTCTTCAAGCGTGCGCTCGATGCCTTCCGCGTTGTTCTGCGTGCGGACATACTCCGTGATGCCGCTCTCGGCGAAGATATCAATGATTTTGCCGACGGAATGAACCGCATACCCGGCCTCTGAAAGCACATTCAGCATGGTCGGCGGCGGAACAAGCGAGAAATCATGGCGAAGTGCCGTTCTCGTGTACGGCCACTCTCCCGTGAAAGGTCTCGCAATGATTCGTCCGACGCCCCACGGCCCCTGACAAATCTCACGCGCAATCTTACAATACTCATAAAGCTGCTCGGTCGGAATCAGCTGGTCGTGCGCCGCAATCTGCAGCACGCTGTCCGCCGAGGTATAAACGATCAGAGCACCTGTTTCAAGCTGCTCGCGGCCGTAATCTTTAATGACTTCCGTTCCGGAATACGGCTTGTTGCAAAGAATCGCCCGTCCGGTCCGTTTCGAAAGCTCGTCAATCAGTTCCTGCGGAAAACCGTCCGGAAAAGTCGGCATCGGCGAAGCGCTTACGACACCGCCGATCTCCCAGTGACCGGTCGTGGTGTCTTTGCCCATGGAGCGCTCGGCAAGCCTGCATACAGAACCCCTAAACGTCTTTCTTCTCTGCTCTCCGAGTCCGGCGCCGTTGACCGTGCCGCGCACGCCGTCAATATGGAAGAAACCGAGCTTTTCCATATTCGGCATCGCAAAGTTCTCATCGCTCGCCGCGCTTCTTAACGTAAAACTTCCTTCGTCTCCGAAAGCAGCTGCATCCGGCAGTTCTCCGACGCCGCAGCTGTCCAGAACAATCAAAAATACCCTCTTCATAAGCCCCTCCTCATGCATTTTATTCTACCCTTGTAGAACTATGGCATTTTCCGCTTTTGGAAAATGCCATACTATCCTTGTCATAAAAAATCCGGCCGTTTTAATCGATATATGTATAGAATATGCCGTGGTTATCGAGCGTGTTTCTCATACGGCTCAACAAAATGGTTCTCTGCCTTCCCTCGCCGGGACTGATGACATGCACAATGTTGGCCGTGTACCCGATGACAACCATCCAGTGGTCATCGAGATAGGTGCAAAGCAGATGTCCGTCCGAAACGAAGTTCAGCGCCTCCATCATCGTGACACCGGTCAGATCCACTGCCGTGCCCGGAATGTTCTCGTCAATCCATGCGAGCATTCCCTTTTCATCGAGGTTGCAGTCCCATGCCTGCATTGCGGCACCCTTATAGCTCAGGAAGATTTGCAGAACAGCCTCTTTCTCGCTGATCGCATCGTCCGTAAACGTCGGCGTGACATTTCGTAAAAGCGCGGAATTGGCACGCATGCCTCGAAGCCATACAATCTGTCCTCTTTCATCGAAAACGCCGCCGTAGTTGGCATTTGCCTTCGAAACACAGTACGCGAGGTCTCCGGATACCGAAATGACCTTGCCGAATGCTTCCACATAGTATACAGGGACAGAGCGTTCGTTAAGGCGGACCGGCGTGCGGCCGCTGCCCTGCGTGTTCTTGACGGAAATCAGCGTCGGAACGACTGTCAGCTTGAAGGAAACCGGCAGGTTCAGATAATACTCACGACGCATGGGCTCCGTGTAACGGGTGCTCAGCTTGATGCGGGACGCCTTCGGCTCGGTACTCTTTAAAATGTTATAGGTGCCGATGTCGTCGTAAATCACATGGTTGTAGGTTGTCCCGTCCTTATTGGTGCCGGAAACCGTTTTGATCTTCCGGTTGATGTTAAGCGCCAAACCGTAATCCGAGAGCTCGGCGTCGAGATAATACTCGTCAGCCCGGTCTCTGACATACGTCTTCACAAGTTCGTCATCGCTGTTCTCGATTCGGATGCGGTACATCGGGACATGCGGCTTTCCGTTGTCCTTGAAGGACAGATCGTCCTTGTGTACGTCGCCGTAAATCAGATCCCCGTCAATGCTGCCGAGGAACAGTACCAGATCGCCCTCATCCGCCGCGCGGTAAGTCGTTGCGTTGGTTTCCAGATCATAGTAGACGATCCGTTCGTTTTCTTCATTTTCCTTCTCCTGGAAGACCAGTCGGCTGCCGTCCAGATAATAGGGTTCGTGTAAGTTCTCCGCCACGATAACCGTATCGTGGAGCGTTGTACGGTAGCGGTACAGCGTGCCGTACAGCGTGAAGAAAAACTCATCAAACTTGTTCATGTAGCAGATGTTGCCGAATTCTTCCTTAAGAATGTCGTACGGCACCGTAACCGGTGCAAACATCAGCTCCTCGACACGCTGCTCCTCGGCATAATACCGATAGTACAGGATGCCGACACGGCCTTCATACTCACCGCGGATGATATAGCCGAAGAAAACGAAATCGGCGTTTCCTTTGTCATCGACGGAAATCAGCCGGAAATCGTGGTCCCGGTTGTGATACCGCTCGTTATCGCCGCCTTCACGGTCAAAGGAGAACAGCGGAATCATGACATTTGCCGACATATCATATTCCCACAAATCGCCGTCGCGGACGAAAATCATGTATTTTTCATTGTTGCTTAAAAGGGCGTTCAACTCCTGCTCGCCGGTAATGCCGAGCTTAATCTGCTGCTGACCGATATTAAAGTATTCCGGGGAAAATACGACCTCCATCTTTCTTTCAAACGAGAACAGATAGTTGGTCTTGGCTTCCGTACGGAAACGGTAATGCTCCACGCAGGCATAAGTCTCAAGACCGTCGCTGCTGTAGGCCTCCACATAGAATTCCTTCTCGGCGGCCACATACTGCGTCGTATACTCCACAAAGCGCGGAACAAAGGCCTCCACTTCCTTCGGCTCCATCTGGCCGTAGCCGACGGAATCGACCGTGTCACGGTGCGTGATACGGCTGAAATCGGAACCGGTATAACCGTCCTCGGTCTCGAGGTATTTCTCGACCTCGGTACGGCGGTCCTCGGTCAGGATCGCTTCATGGAAGTTCTCCAGATACTCCACTTCGCGCTTGGGATTGCCGTAGGTGGGAAGGAACAGACGTGTATAATAATAGGCAACCTTGCCCTCACCGGTCGTAACGGTGATGCGCATCGTATATTCCGTGTTGGTAGCGTAGTTGGCCGACAGGAAGAACTGCCCCGAAAGGCGGCCGTCGGACGTTCTCTTTAAGGACATCAGCTCGATATTATCGAGAACGATTCCGGTCACGACCTCGGATACGGTACAGCCGATTTTACGGACGTTGCTGTCCTTTTCGTCGACCAAAACGGTAAATGTTCTGTTCGTCGGGGAAACCGGCGTAATGCTTTCACGCATCTTGCCTTCCTGCGGAATGAAGGTATAGCCGAGGGTACGGTTGAGCTCCACGCCGGAGGTCTCGAACGAGATAACCGGAAGGGTGGCATCCACCGAGCGGACCGTGTGGAATTCATTGACCAGAACGTGATTATCCAAAGTGCCGTAAAAGAGTCCCACGGATATCAGAAACACCCCGATGAAAACCCAGAGATGAATTCGCATATAACGAAGCTTCATACAAACCTCACACCAAATGCTGTCTTCTGTGTATAAAACACCAAATTATATTATATGCTTTTTTCGCTCTCTTTGCAAACCTTTTCGGCGGTTCATACTGCGAAGAAGTCCCGCGCCTGCGCAGGACTTCTTCGTAAACGGAAACAGCGGACGCTTTCGCGTCCGCTGTTTCCTAGGAATACTGTTTATGATTATAAGATAATCATCAGAATTCTTCTCTTCTGCTCTTCTGACGTGCTACAGCAAGAGCTGCTGCGCTAAGCAGAGCAATCAGAGCAATTACATACCAGAGTACCAAAGATCCGGTATCGCCGGTAGAAGGAGCATCATCGCTGGTTGCAGCCTGCTGTGCGGGCTGTGTAGGCTCTGTAACTTCCTCCTGAACCTTGGTAATCGTAATCTTTACGTCCACTTTGTCTTCGCCGATCTCAACGGTAAGATTATGCTCACCTTCGGAAAGGGTCTTAAGATAATCAGCGTGGATGTCAAGCTTGATACTACCGTTCGTAGCGTCGTAGTTGGCCTTTGCCACCACTTTGCCGTCCATATCAAGTCCGCCGAACTGAGCGAACAGACCGGCATTGCGCTTTGCATTCGTGTGGATGATATGAAGCTTCATATTATCCTTGCCGTTGAACTTGGTGTCACCCTCTACAACGTACTCGCCTGCAGGCTCTGCAACGGAAACCGTGTAGGAAGCAGCCTCGCCGCCGTAGGTAAGGGAAAGAACCAATGCATTGTTCTCAACAGCGCTGCTGAAACCGGTAACCATGTCCTTGGTTACATCCTTCGTCTCAGACGTACCGTCGGTCATCTTAACAGTGTACTGCAGACCGGTTACATCAAGCTCGTCACCTACCAGGTATGCCTTCTTAACCTTATCAAAACCGCTGAAGGTAATCGACTCAACTTCGGGGATCAGCTTAGCGATGGAGAACGGCTTTCTGCTGAGTACTTCACCACACTTCGTGCACTTCACAACCATATCATAACTGCCTTCCTTTTCAAAGGTCGGGGCAACTACGCTGTCCTCATCCTTCTCGGCTTCGCCGGGAACGTGTTCGGCAGTAAGAGTCAGGTAAAGATAAGCAACGTCAATCTCTGCGGAATCTGTAACCGCAAGAATGTTTTCAGCAGAAGCAGCTGCTTCCGGGTTCTCCGGATTGGCTACGGTAATCTTCAACGTTTTTCCTGCATATGTAACAACAACGCCATCTGCATCTACAGTGTAATTATTTCCAAGCATCACTGCAAACATCGCCTGATACTTTTCATCGCCCTTGATGGTTCCCTGGAAGATTGAATCGATGCTGCTGAGATCCTTACCGTTAAGGATGCCAAACACGGCAACCAGTTCCTCATCGGAGGTCAGTTTTGCATTTTTCCAATCCTGAAGGAACGTAATACCGGGTGTGGGTACTATAACCGGTCTGGCAACCCGTCGTACACGGGTTTCAGC
>CADBTG010000204.1 GCA_902797475.1 uncultured Lachnospiraceae bacterium
GCATGGAAATCGGCGACCTGTCCGCATTCCTGACCTATGTGACGCAGATCCTTTCGTCCCTTGTCATGATCACGTTCATGCTGATGTTCTCCTCCCGAGCGCTTGCTTCCGCAAGACGTATCCGCGAGGTTATGGACGAAAAGCTTGACCTGACGGATGCGGATGCAACACAGAAAGACCTGCAGGTCAAACAGGGTGCAATCACCTTTAAGAACGTGTCCTTCCGCTATTATAAGAACAGCGAGGAGAAGGTGCTTAACAATATTAATCTGGAGATTCCCGCCGGCGCTACGGTCGGCATCATCGGCTCAACAGGCTGCGGCAAGACGACGCTTGTTTCGATGATTCCGAGACTGTACGACTGTGATGAGGGCGAAGTGCTCGTAGACGGCGTGAATGTAAAGGATTACTCGCTTTATAACCTTCGTGAGGGCGTCTCGATGGTTCTTCAGAAGAACACGCTGTTCTCCGGTACCGTAGCGGAGAACCTTCGCTGGGGCGACGAGAATGCAAGCGATGAGGAAATCAGACGCATGGCGCAATACGCCCAGGCTGACAAATTCGTTTCCACCTTTAAGGACGGTTACGACAGCCAGATTGAGCAGGGCGGCGCGAATGTCTCCGGCGGTCAGAAGCAGAGACTCTGTATCGCAAGAGCGCTTCTTAAAAAGCCTAAGATCCTGATTCTCGATGACTCGACCAGCGCAGTCGATACCGCGACAGAGGCGCAGATCAGAAAAGCCTTTTCCGATAAAGATGTGATTGTGAGCGATCCTTACACCGAGAATCTGCGCCGCGCAACGAAGCTCATTATCGCGCAGCGAATCAGCTCCGTTCAGGACGCGGACACGATTATCGTCATGGACGACGGCGTGATTACCGGCATGGGAACACATGACGAGCTTCTCGCGAACAACACCGAATACCGCGAGATTTACGAATCACAGACGGGAAAGGGGGCGTGAGTCATGGCAAGATCACTTGAACAATTGCAGCAGCAATATAACAGCATCGCCAAGAAGAACGCCTTCAAGCAGCGTCCGCAGGGCGGTCCCCGGGGACGCGGTATGATGGGCGGCAAGCCGAAGAGCGCCAGGAAGACGATTGCGCGTCTTCTGACCTATATGCGCGGATTCCGTTTCCGTTTTGCGCTTGTTCTGTTCTGCATGCTCTTAACAACCGTAACGAGTCTGGTGGGCAGCTACTTTATGGCCCCGATCATCAATAAGCTGACCTTAGCCGTGAACCCGGCGATGGCGGCCAAGATTAAAGGTTCTGCCTTTGAGAAGCTGACGGACAGCTGGATTTCCCGCCTCACATCCCGGTTCTTCCCGGATGACACGAAGGTCATGACGTATGTCCTGATGGCACTGATTCTTCTTGCAACCATTTACTGCATCGGAATCATCACGACTTATGTCCAGGCCAGACTGATGCTTTCCATCTCGCAGGGCATGATTGAGAGAATCCGTAACGATTTGTTCGAGAAGCTGCAGAGACTGCCCGTAAGATTCTTCGATTCCAGGCAGACCGGCGAGATCATGTCCCGGTTCACCAACGATATCGACAACATCGACGTCATGATCAACAACTCGCTGACGCAGCTGATCAGCGGCGGCGTGACTCTGATCGGAACCTTTATTTTCATGGTGACGACAAGCTGGATCCTGACGCTGATCACGGTCGTATTTATCCCGTTGTTCCTGTTCGGCGGCGTTGCCATCGGAAAGCTCAGCAGAAAATACTATGCCGCACAGCAGAGCGCACTCGGTGCCGTAAACGGCTACATCGAAGAGACGGTTACGGGTCAGAAGGTCGTAAAGGTATTCAACCACGAAGAGTGCTGTGTGGAGGAATTCTCCGCACTGAATGACGACATGCGCGATAAGCAGTTCAAGGCGCAGTTCTGGGGCGGCGTGACCGGACCGATCATGGGCAACACCTCCCAGATTTCCTACGCGGCGACAGTCGGCATCGGCGGTGTGCTGATGATCTTCGGCAAGATTACGGCCGGCGGCCTTACGGTATTCGCCTCCTACTCCCGCCAGTTTGCGATGCCGATCAACATGCTCGCGCAGCAGATGGCCACGATGTTCTCGGCACTTGCAGGAGCGGAGCGTGTATTTGAAGTCATGGATGAGGTTCCGGAAGCTCCGGATGTGGCAAATGCCAAAGCAATGCCGGACATGAAGGGTTATGTCGTCATGGAGCATGTTACCTTCGGATACAACCCGGATAAGGTTGTCCTTAAGGATATCAACCTTTACGCAAAACCCGGCCAGAAGATCGCATTTGTCGGATCGACCGGTGCAGGAAAGACGACAATTACGAACGTGTTGAACCGGTTCTACGATATCGACGAGGGTACGATTACGATTGACGGCGTCAACGTAAAGGCGATTGAGCGCGATGTGCTCAGAAAGAATATTGCAATGGTTTTGCAGGATACGCACCTGTTCTCGGGAACCGTTATGGAGAATATCCGCTACGGCCGTCTCGATGCAACCGATGAGGAAGTCATCGAAGCCGCGAAGACCGCCAGCGCACACAGCTTCATCATGCGTCTGTCGGACGGCTACCAGACGAAGCTTGAGGGTGACGGAGCGAACCTGTCGCAGGGCCAGAGGCAGCTTCTGAACATTGCAAGAGCAGCGCTTTCGAAGGCGCCGATTCTCGTACTCGACGAAGCAACCAGTTCCGTCGATACGCGTACCGAGCGTCACATCGAGCACGGCATGGACCGCCTGATGAAGAACCGTACCACATTTGTCATTGCGCACCGCCTTTCGACGGTACGAAACGCAAATGCGATCATGGTTTTGGAGCACGGCGAGATCATCGAGCGGGGCGACCACGACGATCTGCTTGCGCAGAAGGGACGTTACTACGAGCTCTATACCGGAGCTACCGAATTGGATTAAACGTGAGATTTTTCACGAAACAGAGAGCCGATGCTTTTCAAAGCATCGGCTCTTGTGGTACAATGGCTGAAAGACCTGTTGGCTGAGGTCCCTTCCTGCGCGAAGAAGGGGCCGTAATTTGGAAAGACGGTGAACGTAATGAGGATCAGAGGACTATTTTTTGTGACAGTGCTTCTTGCGGCGGTCATGCTCCCCGGCTGTAAGAAGGAGAAGGAAGAGAACAACCAGACCGGGCTTGTGCTCGGGTTCAGCCAGATCGGAAGCGAAAGCGCCTGGCGAATCGGTAACACAAAGGACATTGAAGAGCAGGCGGAGGCGTACGGAATCGGCCTCCGGCTTGAGAACGCCAATCAGAAGCAGGACAATCAGATTGCGGCGATACGGCGCTTTATCGCGTACCGTGTGGACGTCATCGCATTTTCCCCGGTCGTTGAGGAAGGCTGGGATAATGTTCTGATGGAAGCGAAGGAAGCAGGCATTCCGATTATTCTTGTCGACCGTGACATCAATACCGAGCAGGAAGGGCTCACGACGTGCCTGATCGGCGCCGACTTTTACCGGGAGGGTGTTCAGGCTGCGGAGTATTTGATTCGTAAGGCGGACCGGCTGGGACTCGAGCATGTCAACATCGTCGAGATTGGCGGAACGGAGAATTCGACCCCGATGCGGCAGCGTCAGGCAGGCTTCATGGATACGATTGCCGGGGATTCCCGGATGCATGTGCTCGAAAGCATCGACGGCGACTTTTTAAAGAGCCGCGGCGAGGAATGCATGCGGTATTATATGGAGAAGTACGGAGAGCAGATCGACGTTGTCTTCTCGCATAACGACGAGATGACCATCGGAGCCATTCCCGAGATTGAAAAAGCCGGTTTCAAGCCCGGCAAAGACATCATCATCATCTCGATTGACGGCGGTCAGGAAGCCATCAACGTGCTGAAGGAAGGCAAGATTAACTGTGTCGTGGAATGCACGCCGAAGCTCGGGAAAGAGCTGATGGAAACCGCGCTTAAGCTGAAGAAAGGCGAGACGGTGGATCCGGTGATCCATCCCGTCGAGCAGGTGTTCAGCGATGAAATGAACGTGTCCCAAATCGGGCCGCGGGGCTACTAGGCGGGCGGAAGCATGAGCAGGCTCAAAAAAGAAAACAGCATATTGGGACAGATCAGCAATCTGAGTCACCGGCTTGTTCTGTTGCTGGTCGTTCCGATCATCATCAGTCTGGTTCTGATGCTGTTTTACGCTGTCAAATACCATAACGCCATTGAGCGAATGGAAACGGCAACGCAGCTGCAGACCATTGTAAAGGATCAAATCCCGGAGAGTGCCTGGAATATCGTAAGCGGACGGCAGACCATTCAGGAAAGCGGCATTTATTCCACCATTCATTCGGTGAACGAATCCATCGATTCGATTACGACGGCGGCAAGTGAAGAAAACAGCCTGTCGCTTACGGTCGCAAGGCGTACGATGCAGACGCTTGAAAACTATGTGGACCGCATACGGGACAATGTCGAGGCGAAGGTTCCCGTAGTCGAGAGCCAGGCCATCATCGAAGAAGTGCGCGGCGTGGCATCGCTTGTCGGCAGCATGTTGGATGAATATATTACGATGGAAATCAACTCCACGGCAAAGCTGAGCCTGAGTCTTCGAATCGGCGTGCTGTTCTCGGCCGTTGCGGAGGTTTTAATTATCCTCCTTGCGCTGTGGGTTCGGACCCGGACGGTAAATGCGACGGCAGCTGCCATTCGTCTGCCGATTGAACGGCTTGAAGAAGCGGCGGCAAGCATTGCCGAGGGCTCTTTTGATACGAGAATCGCAGACACCAATGTCACGGAGCTTCGGAATCTGACGTTTCAGATCAATACGATGGCCGACCGTCTGCAGGACATGATGAAGAAAAGCAATCTGGACGCGAGAAGGCTTCGTAAGGCTGAGCTTCGCACGCTGCAGGCGCAGATCAATCCGCATTTTCTGTATAATACGCTCGATGCCATTGTCTGGAAAGCAGAGGCGGGCGAGAAGGACGAAGTCATTCATCTGACAAGCGCGTTAAGCGACTTCTTCCGAATCAGCCTTTCTTCCGGCGCGGACTGGATTCCGATCAGCCAGGAGAAGAAGCATATCGAAGGCTATCTGAAGATCCAGCAGACCAGATACCGCGATATCATGGATTACGAAATTGACATTCCGGACGAAATCGGCGATTACTATATTCTGAAGCTTTTGCTGCAGCCGCTTGTCGAGAATGCGCTGTATCACGGCGTCAAGATTAAGCGCGGCGGCGGTTCGATCCGCGTTTGCGGGAAGGTGCAGGACGGCTTCCTTACATTTTCCGTAAAGGATACGGGGCTCGGCATGAGTCCGGAGCAATTGGCCGATTTGAAGGAAAGAATGAAGAAGGGGCAGCCGTCGGTCAGCGAGGGAAACGGCGGATTCGGGCTTGTGAACGTCAACATGCGAATCCGGCTTTACTATAACCAGGCGGATGACCTGATGATTGAAAGCGGTCCGGAAGGAACAACGGTAAGCTTTAAGGTGCCGCTCAGAACGCGAGAGGAGATTTACGATAATGAAAGTGTTTCTGGTTGATGACGAGATTGTTGTGCGGGAAGGAATCAGAGAGTCTTTTCCGTGGGACGATACGTCGTACGTTTTGGTCGGCGAGGCGCCGGACGGAGAGATGGCGCTGCCGATGATTCGGGACACCAACCCCGACATTGTCATTACCGACATCAAAATGCCGTTCATGGACGGAATCGAGCTTTGCCGGATCATGAAGACGCAGATGCCGTGGATCGGAATCATCGTCTTAAGCGGATACGACGAGTTTGAGTATGCGAGACAGTGCATTCAGCTCGGTGTCCGGGAGTATATGTTAAAGCCGATCAATTCGGATGCCCTCAAGGAAACACTGGATAAGGTGAGCGAGCAGCTGAAGGCGGAGCGGAATACATTCGTTCATGCGGCGAGCCTGCGGGCGCGCATGGAAAGCGGCGGCAAGCTTGTAAAGGAGAAGCTGGTCGGGTCGCTGTTTAATAACGAAGCGGCGCCGAAGGATGCGCCTGATGTGCTGACGCAGCTTTCCACAATGGGCTGTCCGGTTCCGGCGGCGTTTTATACGGTCATTGATGCAGCCTTTGCCCCGGTTGAAGAGGGGCAGGCGGTTGCGGATGCTCTTTCGGAGAGCGCGGGCGTTGCGCTTCCTTCTCCGGGACGTGTCGGGACAAGGTTTTTGATCCCGGGCGAATCCGCCGAGGACGTGGAGGAGCGGGCGTATGCATTTGCCACGACGCTTGCAAGAGAGCTGGAGCGGGTCGATTCCTCGGAAATCCGAATCGGAATCGGCGAGATTGTCGAAAAGCCGGAGGAGATATTCCAAAGCTTTAAGACCGCAAGGCACATCCGGCATCTTCTGGCGGAGCGGACGGACGAGAAGGCAATCATTCTCGGAACAAGAGAGATGGGTGAGCCGACGGACGAGAAGGCACCGGCCGTCGTCAATGAGGCAAAGCTTTATATGTCGTTGCATTTTTCAGAGCCCGGACTGATGTTACAGGACGTGGCCAAGGCGGTCAGCATGAGCAGCAGCCGCTTCTCGACGGTATTCTCGCAGCAAAACGGGCAGACGTTCACGGAGTATCTGGTCACGCTTCGGCTTAAGAAGGCCAAGGAGCTTCTGCGCACGACCAATGAAAGGAGCTCGCAGATCGCGCGGGAGGTCGGGTATAACGACGCACACTATTTCAGTTACATCTTCAAAAAGAACACGGGGATGACCCCTTCGGATTACCGCTTACAGTATCAAAATCAACCTGAGTGAAAGATTTTTAACCGCGTTTGGAATTTCCGCCCAAACGCGGTATTATTTTGAACCAAGTCGGTATGAACCTTGATTTACCGCAAAGCGGCGTTGCGCTATCCTTATGCATGGAAGGTCGATGACGGCCCGAAAAAAAGGAGGATGGCAAAAATGAGAAAGTTTAAAGCTTTGTTCTTGGTTATGATTCTCGTTGTCTGCTGCATGGCTACCGCCTGCAAGAAGGATGACAAGGATGACAAGATTAAAGTGGGCGTTGTTAATAACCCGCCTTCTGAGTCCGGTTACCGTGAAGCAAACGTAAAAGATATGGAAGCGGTTTTCTCGGAAGCAAACGGTTACACACTGAAGACGTTCTACAGCATCAAGAATGATGAGCAGCTTCAGGCAGCGCAGGGGTTCATTACGGAAGGTGTTGACTACCTGCTGATTTCCGCAGCAGAGACGACCGGTTGGGACGATGTTTTGAAGAAGGCGAAAGAAGCCGGAATCAAGGTTTATCTCTTCGACCGCATGATCGATGTAGACACCAGCCTGTATGAGGCAGCAGTTGTTTCCGACATGGCAAAGGAAGGCGAGACCGCAGTGAACTGGCTGCTCTCCCAGAATCTGCCCGAGTACAAGGTTATCCACATTCAGGGAGCCATGGGTTCCGACGCTCAGATCGGACGTACCGGCGCTCTTGATAAGCAGTTCGAGTCCGGAAAGATGAAGAAGGTTGTTCAGCAGACGGCGACCTGGGACGAGGCAGAAGCCAAGAAGATCGTTGAAGCTGTTATCAACAGCGGCGAAGACTTTAACGTAATCTACGCAGAGAACGACGGTATGGCAAAGGGTGCCGTAGCAGCACTTGACGAAGCCGGCATCACGCACGGAGTAGACGGTAAGGTAATCGTTATGGGATTTGACTGCAATAAGTGGGCTCTTCGTGAGCTTCTTGCAGGAAAATGGAACTACGACGGACAGTGCAGCCCCTTCCAGGCTCAGATCATCAGCGATCTGATTAAGAGCGGAAAGGCTCCGGCGTCCAAGCAGATTATCAACAATGAGAAGGGCTTCGATGCAAAGGCTCTCACTCAGAACGATATCGACACTTACGGTTTAGGTGAGTAATTCATAATCCGCTAAGAAGCGCAGCCGGGCCACGAAAAGCTCTGCTGCGCTTTTTAAGGCGATGAATGACGGAGGATTGCTATGCAGGAAGAAAGCTTGCTGACGATGCGCCGGATTGATAAAAGGTTTCCCGGGGTTCTTGCCTTAAACGGGGTGGATTTCACGCTTCGTAAAGGGGAGATCCATGCGCTTATGGGAGAGAACGGCGCCGGAAAATCCACCCTCATCAAGGTGCTGACCGGTGTATATCAGATGGACGGCGGTGAAATCCGCGTGGAAGGGGAGAAGGTTTCCATCCATTCCCCGCAGGACGCCCAAAATGCCGGAATCAGTACGGTATATCAGGAAATAACCCTTTGCCCGAACCTGACGGTGGCGGAGAACATGTTCATCGGAAGAAGCAGGGGCGCATGGGTCAGGCAGAATAAACTCGAGGAACGGGCGGACGAAATCCTTACAAAGCTCGGAATTCCGGCGAGAAGCACGCAGCTTCTCGGAAGCTGCTCCCTTGCCGTGCAGCAGATGGTCGCGATTGCGCGGGCCGTCGATATGCAGTGCAAGGTACTGATTTTGGATGAGCCGACGTCGTCTCTTGACGATAAGGAAGTAAAACAGCTTTTCGATCTCATGCGGGATCTGAAGAAGCAGGATGTCGGCATCATTTTCGTAACACATTTCCTGGATCAGGTTTATGAAGTCAGTGACAGGATCACGGTCCTTCGAAACGGCGAACTTGTCGGAGAATATCTGACGGAGGAACTGCCTCAGCTTCAGCTTGTGTCGAAAATGATAGGAAAAGAGCTCGAAGAGCTCAGCAACCTGGGGGACAGCGAAGAAGAGAAAATCATGCAGCCCGAAGTCTTCTATGAGGCAGAGGGACTTTCGAGCACCGAGGCGCTCCCGTTTGATTTCTCAATCCGAAAGGGCGAAGTGAACGGTTTCACGGGTCTCCTCGGATCCGGCAGAAGCGAAAGCGTGCGTGCCATTTTCGGCGCGGACAAGGTGACCGGCGGCACTGTTAAGATTAACGGCAAGCCGGTGAAGATCCAGCGTCCGATCGATGCGATGAAGCACGGCATCGGATATCTTGCCGAGGACAGAAAGCGGGACGGCATCATTGCGGAATTAAGCGTTCGGGAAAATATCATCCTGGCCCTTCAGGTTATGAACGGCATGTGGAGACCGATCAGCCGGAGCGAATCCGAATCTTTTGCGGACGAATACATTAAGGTTTTGAATATAAAGACGGCAAGCCGCGAGACACCGGTCGGGTCGCTCTCCGGCGGAAACCAGCAGAAGGTCATTTTGGCGAGATGGCTCTTAACTCATCCGGATTATCTGATTCTCGATGAGCCGACAAGAGGAATCGATGTCGGCACAAAGTTAGAGATTCAGAAGCTTGTGTTAAAGCTTGCGGAGGAAGGCGTCAGCGTCACATTTATCTCCTCCGAGGTAGAAGAGATGCTTCGTACCTGCAGTCGTCTCATCGTCATGCGCGACCGTCATGCGGTCGGCGAGCTGACCGGCAAGGACCTGAATCAGACGCAGGTCATGAAGACCATCGCGGGAGGTGAATCGTAAGATGAAGAAAAACGGTAAAAAAGCCTTCCTGAGCGGATTCGGCCAGCTGACCATTCCGCTGATTGCGATAGCACTTTTGGTAGTCTTTAACCTGATTCGCGATCCCGGGTTCTTCAGCATCGGAATCAGCCATAACAATAACGGCAACCCCGTTTTGTCCGGCAACATCATCGGTATCATCAACGGTGCAAGCGAGCTGGCGGTTCTCGCCATGGGAATGACCCTCGTAACGGCGGCCTGCGGCGGGCAGGATATCAGCGTCGGCGCAGCGGCGGCCATTGCGGGCAGCGTGTTCGTAAAGGTTTTAAAGTCCGGAAGCGCAATCAACGCCGGGACGGTCATCCTGGCATTTGTCATGGCCTGCATCGTGGCAATGCTTTTCGGCACCTTCAACGGAACGCTTGTGGCGGTCTTCAAGATCCAGCCGATGATTGCGACACTGATTCTATATACCTGCGGCCGTTCCATCGCATATTGGATTAACGGCGGCGCAACGCCAACGGTATCGAGCCCGATCCTTTCGGGAATCGGAAGCTTCATTCCGGGCGTCCCGATCCCGACACCGGTGCTGATTGTCGTGGCGATGGCGATTTTATTTAAGCTGCTGTTTCATTTTACAGCGCTCGGGCTGTTCACACAGTCCGTCGGAATTAACGGAAGCGCCGCGAGACTGAACGGAATCAATGCAACGTTCATCAAACTCTTAAGCTTCATCATCCTCGGCGTGTGCGTTGCGGTTTCGGGCTGCATCGGCGTATCGCGTCTCGGGCTGATTAACCATGAAACGCTGCTGATCGACATCGAAATGGATACCATTCTTGCCGTTGCCATCGGAGGCAACAGCCTCGGCGGCGGAAAATTCAAGCTGAGCGGCAGCATCATCGGGGCGTATGTCATCCAGATGCTCACGATTACGCTCTACGCGATGAAGGTTCCGTCAACCGACGTCAAGGCATATAAGGCAATCGTCATTGTACTGCTTGTTGTCATCGGTTCGCCGGTCATCAAGGAACGGTTCGGAAGATGGATTTCGCGCCTTGCCGAAAGACGCAGAAAAGTTTCGGCGAAAGGAGCGGAAGAATGAAGAAACTTGCATTTTTGAAAAGAAAAGAGCCGCTTAACGATACGCAGCTTCTGATGACCATCACGATCGTCATTTTCTTCGTCATGTATCTTTCGGCGGTACTGCTGCTCGGCGGCGGATTCCTGCATCCCCAGCAGATCTTTGATATGCTAAATGATAACGCAAGCCTGATCATCGTGTCCTGCGGCCTTACGATCGTCATGATCGGCGGCGGCATCGACATCAGCGTCGGCGCTGTGACATCGCTTGTTGTCATGAGCTGCGTGCTGTATCTGAACAAGGGCGGCAACATATTCGTTTCCCTGCTTCTTGCACTTGGAATCGGCCTCGCATTCGGTCTTGTGCACGGATTTCTCGTCAGCTATCTGGAGATTCAGCCGTTCATCGTCACGCTTGCGGGATTATTCTTCGCCAGAGGCATGACAACGATTCTGTCGGTTAATCCGCAGAAGGTTCAACATACGGCGTTCAATAATCTGCGTGCAAAGAAAATCGAGATTTCCTGGCTCGGGTACAGAGCCAAAAACGGAACCCTTGTCCCCGCGCGAATCGAGCTCGGTGTCGTGGCAGCGCTGTTTTGCGTGATTCTTGTCTGGATTCTTTTGAAGTATATCAGACTCGGTCGGAATTTCTACGCAATCGGCGGTAACCAGCAGAGCGCGCTGATGCTCGGAATCAATGTAAAGAGAACCCGCTTTATGAGTTATGTCCTGAGCGGTCTGTTAAGCGGTCTTGCGGGCTACGTGTTCATGATGCACACGGGAGCCGGCAACGCGACCAACGCAGCCGGAATGGAAATGAACGCGATTGCCTCCTCGATCATCGGCGGCACGCTTCTGACCGGTGGCGTCGGCAATGTCATCGGTACCTTCTTCGGTACCCTCAGTCTTACCACCATCAAGAAGATCGTCGTCTCGAGCGGACTGAACGATCCCTGGTGGCAGAGCATCACGACCGGCGGAATGCTTTGCTTCTTCATTCTGCTGCAGAGCGTAGTGCTCGGAAGACGTCAGAAAAAAGCTAAAACCTAACCTTGAACTTCATGATTCCTTCTTTGTCGCCGGCCACTCCGCGGCAAAAATAACACCCTCTCTGCCTCGGGCAAAGGGGGTGTTATTTTGTTTCTGACAAATGTGCCGATTCCTTTTCGGCGAAGCTGTCGCATTTATCTCAGGAACCGGTTGGCCAGTCCGTAGATGCGGTAACGGACCGGATTGCGCTTCTTAAAGGCGCTTAACAGGGTCTTGTTTCCGTGCAGCATTTCCTCCGCAATCCACGAAACGTTGCCGGGCTCTGCGTACATGAAGGCATCGTAAGCCCTAAGCCAGGAAGCGCCGTCCTCGGGCACAAGCGGTTTCAGGCGTTCGGCATATTCAAGAAGCGTCTCGGAATCCCCGGGAGGAAGCTTGAGCCAGCCGAGAATCCGCATGTTTCTTCTGTAAAGGACAAGCACTCTTTCATAGGCGGACATTTTCTTAAAACGCTTTCTTGCCATGAAACGGTCGATTAAAAGCGCGCTTATGGTAAATACCAAAACGCCGCCGAGACCGATCAGGCAGAAGAAGAGGAAACCGCCCTCTTCACGGGAAATCGGGTCGTCCTCGGGGCCCGGAGTCGGCGTCGCCGTAATGCGAACCGGCTTTACGGAAGGGGTAATCTGTGTATAAATCGGAACGGTTCCGTCTCCGTGCCCGGAAAGCTCCATCTCTTCGCGGGTTGCCCAGTAATAGTCACTGTCGTAGCCGGGCGTCGCGTCAAAAGCAATCCAGCCGAGATTCTCAAAATAGATTTCACACCAGGAATGCGACATTCCGGTTGTGACGAAAACCGTATCCACGCCGTCGATCGGAACATAGAAGCCGTTCACGTAGCGGGCCGGAAGCCCGTAGGCTCTCGCTAAAAGCGTCATGGCCGTTGCGTAGTGGACGCACGAACCGACGCGCGTATCAAGGAACGAATCGAGGAACCCGTAGGCGTCTTTCACATTTTTCGGAAACGGCGGAACGGTTTTGCTGTATTCGAACCCGGACAGCGTGCGCTCGAGGGCGAGCATTGCCTCATAAGCGTTGGCAGCACCGGCAGTTGCTTCCGTAAGGAAGGCACGGGTTTTGTCGGATACGGAAACCGGCTGCCCGTAAAGGTTCTTCATGCGCTGCCGGTAGGAGGCAAGACCCGAATAAACACATTTCGCGAGCGGGCGTCCCTGTCTCACGAGAACGCGCCGCCAGGCTTCCTCCGTAATGGGCTCAGGGTTCCCGATATAAGAGGAGAAGGTGCTGTGCCGCCGGTTCAGCTGCAAAAATGCCACATAGTAATTCGTACGGCTGCCGGCACGCTTTGTAAAATACAGGTTTCCGCCCTTTTCCTCGGCACCGATGCGAGCCAGCGAATCCGGGTCCGTAAACGATTTCAGGGGAACGAAAAGGCAGTCGGTCGAGAAATCCTTAAAGGAAACATCGACGGTGCTCCAGCGCGCGTAGTCGGAAAACTGCGCCGCGGAATCAAAGGCAACAAGCGTCTCCAAAAGGTCGTAACCGTAGTCGGTCGAATCCTTTAAGCTGTCCGTGGCCGACCACTCCATATCCTTAAAGGAATCACAGACCTGACCGCCGAGGCGAAGCACCTTAGAGGAAACGGTTCGCGGTGAAACCGTGAACAGGACGCGGTCGTCATTTTCCATTTTCGTGCCGCCGCGGACCTTGGTGGTTTCCGAGAAGCCGGGTTTAATCGACTCGAAATCGTCCGGCGTGCCGTGAATTTTCACGGAAATGCTCTTCGACAGGTCTTCGATCTTCTCGATGATGTTTCGGAAGAAACGCCAGTCGTAAGGCTCCGATTTGATCGGGAAGAACGAGCAGATCAAGAGCAGAAGCGCGATAAACGGCGCTATCGCCGGAAGGTGCGTCGCGTGTTCGGTATCGCCCTGCCTGCGCCATCTCGTCTGCGTCTCATCCGCGATCAGCAGGATGAAAAATGCGAAGAGGAATGTCAGTCCGAGGCGCGGAACCTTGTATTCCTCAAGGAGCAGGAAGACCAGGATGCCGAGAACGGCGAGGATGCACGTATATCTGGCAAACCGCGAGATGCGGCAGAAGCACGCCAGTACAAAGCAGCATGCCGCAACGGCGGGGATGATCCATAAGAAACGATGGTTATAAAGGTATCCGGGGCGCTTGCGGCCGTATAAAAACGGGATCAGCAAAAGCAGCACGGCGGCGCCGGCCGGGATGAACCGTTCCCGCCCGTCAAGGAAGCGGACGAGGGAGCAGACGAATATCGAAAGAACGGTCAGAAGGATGATTCCGGCGCCGGCCTTCGGCGCGCCGAAAACACCGTGAAACAGCAGTGTCAGGCCGAGCGCGAAGGGAAGAGCCAGAACAGGTTCATAGAGGTAACCGTAAAGACGTTTCATCACAGCACCTCCTTCAAATCAGCGAACGGAGAAATCGGGATGACCGTCGTTCTCGGAAGCGAAAGGGAAGGAATTTCGGTCTCCCCGCTCGAAACTAAGAAGATCACGACCGGAATGCCGTTTCCGTTTAAAAAGGCAGCGTAATCAATGGCTTCCTCAGACAGGGAAGACAGCACGAAGAATGCCCCGCGGCTCTCCACGGGAGACGGCGAGGAACCGGCGTCCCGAAGCAGGGCAGCGTCTTCATACGAAGGCATGAAGGAAAAGCCTGCCATTGCGTTATAAAACAGATCAAAGGAAGGACGGCTCGTGACGATATGCTCATAAAGCCGGTCGGCGCGGTACAAAGCGCGCACGGGAATGCTCCGCCGCTCGAAGAAATCGGCAAGCGCCAGCGCGATTTCGAGAATCCGGTTCTCCTCCGGAAGGTACCGCGCGGGCTCATCGCTTGCATGCTTTGAGGTAATCAGAATCAGAATGCTTTTCTGCTCTTCGCCGGTCATGTTGCGGATCATCAGCTTCTGTTCCTTGGCGGAAGCAAGCCAGTGAATGCGGCGCTGATCGTCCCCGGGCACATACTCGCGAAGAGAGGGCTCCGGCACGCCGGTTCCGTTCGGGGAATCCAGCGAAAGAATCGGAGAAAGCTTTAAAGAGCGAAGCTCCGAAAGGGAGATGACGGCGGGATTGATGTTGACATCGAGCGGCTCCTTATGCTTATAACGGAAGCGGACGATGCGAAGATAATCGGTAATCTGAACATCCTTGATTCCGACGTTGTAAGTGCCGCGGTAACGGCAGATCAGGGAGGTGTCCCTTGTGATGTCGGTCTTCGGAAGAAGCTCATATTCAACCCCGTCCGAAAGGGCGTAAACCATGGAAAAGTCCGCAAAAAACCTGACCCTTACGCCCGCAAAGGCGAAGGGGTCCTCATTTTGCAACGTAAAGAAATA
>CADBTG010000205.1 GCA_902797475.1 uncultured Lachnospiraceae bacterium
ACGATTCCCATATCGATTGCCGGCTCCGTGACTTTCATTCCGCCCGCAACGTTAACGTACACATCGCATCCGGACAGCCCGAGCCCGAGCCTTTTCTCTAAAACCGCAAGCATCAGATTCATCCGGTTGGTATCCGTTCCCTGCGCCGTTCTTCTCGGAAAATTGAAGCTCGTCCTGCAGACAAGTGCCTGTACCTCCACAAGGATCGGCCTTGTTCCTTCAAGCGTAACGGCAACGATTGATCCGGGTTCCGCCTCCGGCATGCCGGAAAGCATGTGCGCGGACGGGTTCTCCACCTCAATCAGGCCGTTTCTCTCCATGGAAAATACGCCGATTTCGTTCGTGGAACCGAAACGGTTCTTCACGGAACGGAGGATGCGGTACGGTGTCGTCGTATCTCCTTCGAAGTATAACACAGTATCCACCATATGTTCAAGCATTCTCGGTCCGGCAACGGAACCTTCCTTCGTCACATGGCCGACAACAAATACCGTGATTTCCTCCTCTTTTGCAAGTCTTAAGAGAAACGAAGTAATTTCCTTAATCTGCGTAACGCTTCCCGCGGGCGAATCAAGCCCCGGGAGCACCATCGTCTGAATCGAGTCGATTACCGCGACAGCAGGCTTAATGCTCATCAGGTGCTCGCGGATGTTATCCATGTCATTTTCCGCGAGGAAAAGCATATTGTCGCCGAAGGCTCCGATCCGGTTTGCGCGAAGCTTCACCTGCCTGAGTGATTCCTCGCCGGAAACATATAAAACCGGGATGTTCCGCTCGCTTAAATTGCGGCACATCTGAAGTAAAAGCGTGGATTTGCCGATGCCGGGATCGCCGGAAGCAAGAACAAGGGAACCCGCAACGATTCCGCCGCCGAGAACGCGGTCAAGCTCCCGCATGCCGGTTTCGGTTCGTTTCTCGTCCTCCGCCGTAATCTTCCCGAGCGGAACCGGATCATTCCTGCGAAAAGACACGGAGGGTGAGGATTTCTTCCTTTCCTTCGGTGCTTCGACGATGCTGTTCCAAGCCTTACAGGCGGAACACTGGCCGGCCCATTTCGAATACTCGGCTCCGCATTCGGTGCAGAAAAATAAGGTCTTATCTTTCGCCATAATGATATCCTCGGTCACTGTCGTACGTAATTACAATGTTGCTGCCGGGCTTAATCTTGCCGCTCAAAATGGCTTCCGCAAGGTAATCCTCAAGGTCCTCGCGAATGGCTCTCTTAAGCGGTCTTGCGCCGTATTTCGTGTCGTGTCCTTTTTCGGCGATATGCGCCTTTACGGTTTCGTCGATCGTAAGCGTGATTCCGTAATTCTCCTTTGCCCGTTTCACGAGTGTTTCGGTCAGAAGGCCGACAATCTGACGAAGCTCTTCGTCGGAAAGCGTTCTGAATACGAGAATCTCATCGATACGGTTAATGAATTCCGGACGGAACAGACGCTTCACTTCCTCCATGACACCGGCCTTCATGCGGGCATAGTCGGCCTCTGCGTCGGTTTTCGCACCGAATCCGAGAAGCTTCGGCTCCACGATGTTCTGCGCGCCGGCGTTACTGGTCATGATGATGACGGTGTTCTTAAAATCCACCGTCCGTCCCGTGGAATCGGTAATGCGGCCGTCATCCAGAACCTGCAAAAGAATGTTGAATACATCCGGATGAGCCTTCTCGATTTCATCAAACAAAATGACAGAGTACGGCTTTTTGCGAACCCTGTCCGAAAGCTGCCCGCCTTCGTCAAATCCGACGTAGCCGGGAGGGCTTCCGATGAATTTAGAGACACTGTGCTTCTCCATGTATTCGGACATATCGACGCGAATCAGGGCATCCTCCTGCCCGAACAAAACCTCTGCCAGGGCTTTTGAGAGCTCGGTCTTTCCGACGCCCGTAGGTCCTAAAAACAGGAACGAACCGACCGGGCGCTTCGGATCTTTTAATCCGACACGGCCTCTTCGAACGGCCTTTGCCACGGTTGTTACCGCCTCATTCTGTCCGATGACGCGCTTATGAAGCTCCTCCTCAAGATGAAGCAGCTTCTCGCCTTCGGACTGCGTAACCTTAAATACCGGAATCCCGGTCCAGGTCGAGATAACGCGGGCAACATCCTCTTCCGTCACATTCGGAAGGTCTGCCTGTTCCGAGGCACTAAGCTTCGCAATCTTAGTCTCGATTCTCTTTTGCTTTCTTCCGAGTTTCTTGGCTTCCTCGAAGCGTCCCTGTGAAAAAGCTTCTTCCTTCTGCGCAATGACAGTCTGCTTCTCGGCGGTAAGCGCATTCATGGAATCGTTGCCTTCCCGCTCGGACAGCCTGACCAATCCGGCCGCCTCATCCATGACGTCGATTGCTTTATCGGGAAGAAAACGGTCCGTGATGTAACGCTTGGAGTATGTCACGGCAGCCTCAAGCGCTTCATCGCTTAAGGTTACCCGGTGATGCGCTTCATAACGGGGACGCAGCCCCTTTAAGATTTCAACCGTCTGCTGCTCGTCGGTTTCCTCAACGGTAACCGGCTGGAAACGGCGTTCCAAAGCGGCATCCTTTTCGATGTATTTGCGGTATTCCGCCATCGTTGTAGCACCGATGATCTGCAGCCCGCCCCTGCTTAACACGGGCTTCAAAATATTGGCGGCATCAAGCGATCCCTCGGCGCTTCCGGCACCGATGATCGTGTGAAGCTCATCAATGAACAGAATGATGTTTCCGTCGTTCACAACCTCGTCAATGACGCCGCGGATTCTCTCCTCGAATTCGCCGCGGAATTTCGAACCGGCCACCATCGAAGCCATATTCAGCGTATAAATCCGCTTGTTTCTGATATGCTCCGGAACGGTTCCGTCCGCAATTCTCTGCGCAAGTCCCTCCACAACGGCAGTCTTGCCGACGCCGGGCTCTCCGACAAGGCAGGGATTGTTCTTCGTGCGACGGCTCAGAATCCGAATCATGCGGTCGGTTTCCTGCTTTCTTCCGATGACGGGGTCTAAAAGCCCTTCCTCCGCCTTCTCCGTAAGGTCGGAACAGAAATCCTTAATCGCGGAATTTCCTTTCTTTTTGCCCTTCACGGAAGCAACCTGCTGCTTCATCTCTTCCTTTGAGAGATTCATCGACGCAAGCGTCTCTTTGTAAAGCTTCTCCTGATTGATCTGAAGCGTATTCATCAGACGAAGCGCGATGCAGTCCTTCTCCCGAAGGATTCCGAGCAGAATATGTGCCGCTCCGATGCGATCCATGTTCATGCTTTCGCAGATTCGCGTCGCATTTTCCAAAACCTTCTTCGCTTCGGGCGAAAGCTCGGTCTTTCTGTGATGTTTACTCTCGCCGGTCACCATGACCTCCAACAGAAGGTCGAGAGAGTCCTGTGTAAAATACTCCTCGAGAATCTTCTGAACCGACGATTTCACCTGTAAAAGCGCATAAAGAATATGCTCCGTTCCGACATAAGCGCAATGCCGGGACCGCGCATATTCCTCCGCCAAAGCCAGGATTTCCCCGGCAACATCCGTATAATTCATGCAAAGTCTCCTCTTTGATGGAAAATCTAATCGTTCTCGCTTCTGCCGTACCCGAATTCGGCAAGCACTTCATCGAGTATCGCGTGAAGCTCCTTCGGGCTCAGATCACGGCACAGTGCTCCGGCAATCGTCTCGCGCATATGCACGCGGGTTTCGTTGACGGCCCGCAAGCGGTCCGGATCCAGACATACAACAGCGCCTCTTCTGCGGTCGAGCTTCAAATACCCTTCCTGCTTTAAAATCGCATACGCCTTGTTCACGGTGTGCATATTGATTCCGATGTCATCGGCCATGTCACGCACACTCGGAAGGCTGTCTCCTTCTCTGATCTGCGCCATGGCTATTCCCATGATGATCTGCTTCTTCAGCTGGATATAGAAAGCTTCATCGCTGTTAAAATCAATTGTTACATACATGACGAACCTCCCGTTTCCGGTCCTTTATTGTTCTATTACAAATATAACAGTTAGGGTGGTTTTTGTCAACAAAAAAAGACCCGCGAAACGCGGGTCTAGTGGACCTGAGGGGAGTCGAACCCCTGTCCGAAAGCCTCGCCATTGCAACCTCTCCCATCACAGTTTACCTATATGCTTTCGCCATTCCCTCCGGATCTGCCGATAAACGGGCAAGCACCATCAGTAGCTTCATCATACGCCCGTGCGGTCAAAGCTTTCCGCGCGTCGTTTCCTACGTAATCGATGCCCGGGTCAGAACGCGTAGGTGCGCTCAGTCGGACAGCTGCCATTAGGCAGCGAGTGCGATATTTCTATCTGCGTTTATATTTAGGTTTCCGGTTTTTTACATGTACCCGGCACATGGATGGCTGTCACAATTTAAAAACCCCCGTCGAAACCGGTACAAGCCCGGATATCAACCTGGTCAAGGTTGTATTTCATCCGATCTGATTTGTTCGGAAAGGATACGGAACACATTCCGTATCCCTATTATACGAAAGAACCGCCGGATGTCAAGTTTTTGCTGAAAGTCCTTAGCAAAACCTGCCGTTTCAAGCGGGAATTACCTGGAGTACTTCCCGCTTTGATACCATTTTCCGAATTCCGTAAAGACATCTTCTCCGGCAAGATCTTTCACGAGTTCCGCATGCTTCTCGGGCTCATGTGCCCACGGAACATCATATGTGAATTCCGACCGCAGTCCTCTTTCCTTCGCACCTGCAAGGAAATCCTTCAGGAACGAGTCTCCGTAGCGTTCGGTAATAAACTCTAAAAGCATCCTGCCGAAGACATATTCATCACCCCGATCGGCAAAATCCACATCCGAAAAATCCGAAATAAAGATGTCTTCCGCTGTTTCGGGCGTAATTTTCTTTGCAATCTTTGTGCTCTTGTAAACTTTTTCAAAATACTCGTAGCTCTTTTGAAAATCCACGGAACGGTCCTGAAGCGCACGCAATACCCGCTCCGCGTAATAGTCTGCGCTGCCCTCCGTAACAATATAGGTGGTGCCGCAGTGATATCGGCTCATAAGGGTATGCGTCAGCTCATGCGCCACTTCGAAATAGGAAATGTGATCATGAAGACGCCACGGATTATCCCGGTATTGCGGTACGGAATTCCAAAGTTCATCACTGAACAGCTCGTACATAACAATATCAAGGAACCGCCCGTTTGTGGAGGAAGAAGAGATATACCCTTCGGCTTCCCGATCTGCGAACACATAAATCAGCACTTTTTTACCGGGAGAAATATATCGCCACGGATCATCTTTCCCGAAGAATGACTCCGATGAAGACATGGCCGGAACGCTTCCGGGACAGTCAAAAGAAAGCCCGGTTTCCTTCTCCAGCTGATCCATGATCAGCGCAATGCTGTCGCAGAAATCTCCGGGGATTTTCAAATCCTTATCAAAATAGGCAAAGAATTTGTCCCCTTCATAGTAATAATACTTATCGGTCACAAAGACGTCTTCGCGTTTGCCGCTTAAGTTGATCAGATTTGTCCCGAGCGTGGGATCATCCGTTGACTCAACCAGCTTCCAGGAAGCCAGAAATTCCGTATTCCGATCCGACGTATAGGAATCCCCGGGCATATACAGTTTATCCGGCTCATCCGAAGCAAACCAGCCGGTAAAATCGTAACATTTTCTCGACGGAACATCCTCCGGAAAGATGAACGCCTCCCCCTGCGTTTTCGTCGTCTTTGCCGGAATGTGACTCCCGCCGTTTCCGGAAAATGCGATTTCGTATGTCTCTTTTACAGCCGGAACGGTTATTTCCGGTGTAGCGGTTATTTCCGGCGTAACAGTGGGTTCCTGTGTAGCGGCGTTCGTAACCGGATTCTCAGCAGTATTCCCTTTACAGGCCGTAAGCAAAAACATGCAAACGGAAATCAGACAAATGATACAGATTCTTCTCACGGAAAATGTCATGGCTCCCCTCACAGTTTGGTATTTTCTTTTATTCCTGACAGCAAATCAGTTCTGAAGCAGCACCGAGATTCCGGGCACAAACTGCTTCTTTCTCGATACAAGCTTCGGTACCTCGCAGACGTTGTCGGACGCCTTTACCGAGAAGGCTTCCTCCAGAACGTCCTTCGCCCCGTCACCCGCAAACAAAACGCGGGACGACTCGGTGTTAATGTTGGTCATCATGAAGAACAGCATCTTGATATCACTGTGCTTCATCGTTTCGAGAAGGAACGGTTTCAGCCGTTTTTCAATTCCGGCGAGTTCCTCTCCGCTCATCGAATTGATCTGCCCGACGCCCATCGTAATCGAACCGATTTTGAACTTCTTATAATCCTGATAGAAAATTTCCTCAGGCGAGCGCTCTGCAAGATGCGAGCCTGCCGCGAACATGCTGCTCGCAAGCTCATTCGTGTCAACGCCTGCAATTCGGGCAAGCGTCTCGGCGGCCTCACGGTCTGCATCCGTACAGGTAGGCGAGTGGAACGCAAGCGTATCGGAAAGAATCGCCGAGCACATCAGTCCCGCAATTTCCTTAGGAATTTCAATGTTTCTTTCACGCGCTGTCTGATAGACAATCGTTGCCGTGCAGCCAAGCGGCACGTTTCGGAAGTATACCGGCTGGAACGTCGAAATGCCGCCGATCCGGTGGTGGTCGATGATTTCTAATATGTCAGCCTCTTCCACGCCGTCCACGGCCTGCGCGGGCTCGTTATGGTCGACAAGGACGATCTGCTTGCGGGTCATATCCATCAGATTACGGCGGGATATGGTTCCGCGGAAGATTCCCTTATGATCGAGTATCGGGAAATCGCGGTTTCTTTTTTTGGCCATGACATCCCGGATGCTGTCGACATAATCGTCGGTCCGGAACGTAATCAGATTTTCCGTCGTCATGAAATAACCGATCGGCATCGCAAGGTCAATCAGTCTTGCAACCGTAAAGGCATCATGCGGCGACTGGATAATAATGCAGTTTTTCTCCTCGGCAAGCCGCTGAATCGTCACCGAAACCTTCGCGCCCTCGCACACAACCAGACAGGAGGCACCCATTTCAATCGCGCAAAGTTGGGACTCATAGCGGTTTCCGAGAATCACGAGATCGCCCGGGCGGATGTAATCCTCCATCAGATCGGGATTTGCGGCTGCAATCAGAACCTTGCCTTTTGTATAACAGCGCCCCTCCGTGTCGCCGGTCACGGCAACGCCGTCCAACGTATCGAGAATGTTCTCATAAGGTGTCCTGGCAGCAGAAAGAATGCCGGAGTCGGAAAGCTCCATGGCTGCCTTTGCGATGTCGCTGATCGTAATCAGACCGTCGAGCCTGCCTTCCGCATCGGTTATGCACAGCGTAACAACGTGTGTGTCCTGCATTTTCATCCAGGCACGTTTTAAAGACATGTTGCGGTCAACGCCGGGCATCTCACGGATTTCGATATCCTTTACCTGCGTGCCGACATATTCGATATAATCGGGCGCGGGTACCTCGAACCGTTTCAGAACATAGGCCGTTTCCGCATTAATCTCGCCGCAGCAACGCGGCACATGCTTCTTGCCGGTCATCTTCTCCCGAAGCCATGCATAGGCAATTGCCGAACAGATGGAATCCGTATCCGGATTCTTGTGCCCGATGACCAGTACTTTCTTTTCATGTGTCGTCATTTTCCGTTCCTCCCGATAAATTCAGGACGCGGGCTGTCTGCCAAGGTAACGGCACGTGCGCTTCGCGCCCCTGCCAAGTCGTCGGAATGCATTTAAAGAAACGCCTGCGGCGTTTGGCATTCCTCCTCGAACGGCGCCCGCTTTCCGAAAACTATTCGCTTACTAACGTACACTGTCCTTGAAATCTCTTTGCTGCTCCCGCTGGAAATCCTTCTTCGCAATGGTTTCGCGCTTATCGTAAAGCTTCTTGCCTCGCGCCAGTCCGATTTCCACCTTTACGAGGTTGCCTTTTAAGTACACCTTGAGCGGAACGATCGTGTACCCTTTTTCACGGCATTTGCCGTTCAGCTTGTTGATTTCCGCGCGGTTTAAAAGAAGCTTCCGCGTGCGGAGCGGGTCACGGTTGAACAGGTTTCCTTTCTCATACGGGCTTACATGCATGCCGTATAAAAACACCTGCGTTCCGTCCACCTTGATGTAGGCTTCCTTAACCGAACACTGCCCCATGCGGATTGACTTGACCTCGGTCCCGACAAGCGCAATTCCGGCCTCGTAAGTGTCTTCTATGAAATAATCATGATAAACTTTTTTGTTGTTGGCAATCAGCCTTACGGAATCTTTCCCCATAGCAATGCCTCTCTTCTTAAGTCTCTTCTATCTTATCCTACAACGGGAATAAAATCAATGGTAGATGCGACCGTATCGACCGCTGCGACCAAAACACGGATTCGCTGCCCGAGCGCATAAATGCGGTGGCTTCTCTCCCCGATCAGGCGCGCATTGGCCTCCTCGTAACGGAAATAATCTCCCGGCAGATCCTCCATGCGAATCATGCCTTCAACGGTATTCGGAAGTTCCACATAAAGCCCCCAGCCCGTGACGCCCGAGATGACGCCGTCGAACTCCTCGCCGAGGAATCTTCTCATAAACTCAGCCTTCTTATGCTTCTCGGTCTCGCGCTCCGCCTCATCGGCCCTTCGTTCGCACACAGACGAGCGGTTCGAAACATCCGTAAGAATGTTCTCATAATGTGTCATTCTGACGGGAGAAAGCGCACCGTTAAGCTCCTCCTTGATGATCCGGTGAATCTGCAAATCGGGATACCGTCTGATCGGCGATGTAAAATGACAGTAATACCGCGCTGCCAAACCGAAATGACCGAGGCACTCGGGCGCATACTTTGCCTGCTTCATGCTTCGAAGCGTCAGGCGGCTGATAACCGCCTCTTCCGGAGTTCCTGCAATCTTATGCAGAAGCTTCTGCAGTTCCTTTGTGTGAACCGTTTCCCCGTTATGATGAATATGATACCCGAAATTGGTCAGAAAGATATTCAGCTGATTCATCTTCTCCGGGTCGGGTGACTCATGGTTTCGGTACACAAACGGCGTCTCGGTCCAGAAGAAATGCTCCGCGACCGTCTCGTTAGCCGCAAGCATGAAATCCTCAATCAGGCGTGTGGCATCGTTTCTTTCATACGGGACAATGTCTTCGGTCTGCCCATCGGGACCGATGATCAGCTTGCACTCCGGAAAATCGAAGTCCACGGCTCCGCGGTCCTCACGCTTTTTGCGAAGAATCGCCGAAAGCTCTGCCATTTGCCGAAGAAGCGTTTCGTATTCTTGGTAATCCTCCGGCACATCGCCGCAAAGCACTGCCGCAACCTTCGAATAGGACATCCTCTTGTTGACATGGATGACCGACTCGGCTACCCGGTGGTCCTTCAGGTTTCCTTTTGTGTCAAATGTCATGATGCACGACAGAGCGAGCCTGTCCTCTCCGGCATTCAGAGAGCAAATGCCGTTGCTTAATTCCACCGGAAGCATCGGGATCACGCGGTCGCAGAAATAGACGCTCGTTCCCCTGTGAAGCGCTTCCCCGTCAAGCGCGGAGCCCTCCTTCACGTAATGGCTCACGTCTGCGATATGAACGCCGAGCGTAAAGCCGTCGTCGCATTTTTCAAGGGTTACCGCATCGTCAAGATCCTTCGCGTCATCGCCGTCGATTGTCACGGTCACAACGTCCCTTAAATCAAGGCGCCCCTTAATCTCGCGCTCGGAAACCGTCTGTGAAACGGACTTGGCCTCATCCGTGACTTCCTCCGGAAAATCGGTCGGGATGCCGTAGCTTCGGATGACGGAAAGGATATCGATGCCCGGAGTGTCGGGATTTCCGAGAATCTCAGTGATTCTCCCGCTCGGTCCGTGCCCGTGCTCGCCGTAATCGCGAATCGTCACGACAACCTTCTGCCCGTCCTCTGCGCCCTTTGTATGCTCGTTCGAAACAGCGATCATGACGCCGAGTCTGGCGTCATCGGGGCGGACAAGTCCGCCTCTTGCTTTCTTCATGAAGACGCCGACGATATCGTGATGCGCGCGTTCGACAATCTTGACAAGAATCCCTTCCGCGCGCTTCTTTCTGCCGTCACGGATGCCTGCCTGAAGCGTAACGGCGGCCTTAACCGTGTCGCCGTTCATCGCCGAAAGCGTCTTCCCTTCGGGAATGAAAATATCGTCGTCTCTGCCGAGTCCTTCAGGGCGCACGAAACCGAACCCGCGTCCCGAGGCCATAAAGGTCCCGGTAACGTGGATTGCCTTATCGTCCACATAGCGTCCCTCGGAATCCACGGCAATCCGCCCTTCCTTGATCAGGGCGTCGAGGATTTCCGAAAGCTCGCTTCTTTCCTCCTTCGGAATCTGCAAAAAGCCGCACAGTTCCCGAAACCGCATCGGCCTGATTCCTTCATCGCAAATCAGGTTCGCGACAATCTCTTTTCTGTCTTCCCGATACATAAATGCTCCTGTAAAAAAAGAAAGGCACTCTGATACATGATCAGAGTGCCGAAATCACATTCTCATGAATGCGGCCAAACTTTCAAGGCCAAAACAATGGAAAGGATGATAAACAGTGCAGCCAGAACTCTGGTCGCAATGATAAGCTTTCCTTCAAAAGAACGGGCTTTGTTTTTACTCCAGTAGGTGTCCGAGGTGCTTCCTCCGGCCAAAGAACCGAGTCCCGCATTCTTTCCTTCCTGTTTCAGAACAATCGCAATCAGCGCTACACAAATCAATGCATATACAACAACTAATGCAATATAGAATCCTTTCATCAGAACCTCCAAATCATGTCCGCATAATTAAACGCAGAACATATCTTATCATAGCACTGCGGAAAATGCAAGGCTTTTTTTCTTTCTCCTACTTTACAATCAGGCTCTTTCCGGTCATTTCCTTCGGCTGCTGCATTCCCATCAGTTCAATCAGCGTCGGGATGATATCCGCAAGGCATCCGCCCTCACGAAGCTTCGTGCCGGGCTCTGCATTCACAAGGATGAACGTAACCGGATTCGTCGTGTGAGCGGTGAACGGAGCACCGGTCTCGTAATCCACAAGCTGCTCGGCGTTTCCGTGATCGGCACATACGAACATTACGCCGCCGACCTCTTTGATAAAGGTCTCCACCTCGCCGAGACATTTGTCAATGACCTCAATGGCCTCTATGGCTGCCGGAAGCACGCCGGTATGACCTACCATGTCGGGGTTTGCGAAGTTACAGATGATGACATCGTAATAAGCGTTTCCGTCCTCATCCTTCTTCGTGATGGCCTTGCTGAGTTCGTCACAAACCGTATAAGCGCTCATACGGGGCTTTTTGTCGTAGGTCGGAACATATTTCGGGGAATCGACCAGAATGCGGTCCTCGCCCGGATTCGGAGCCTCCACGCCGCCGTTAAAGAAAAATGTAACGTGCGCGTATTTCTCGGTCTCGGCAATTCTTGCCTGCTTCAGTCCGTTGGCTGCAAGCCACTCGCCGAAGGTATTGGTCACTTCAATCTTTTTGAAGGCAATCGTCTTATTCGGAATCGTTACATCATATTCGGAGAAGCATACATACTTCACCGGGAAGAAGCCGTTTCTTCTTGTAAAGCCGTCAAAATCCTCGCAACAGAACGTTCTCGTAATCTCACGGGCACGGTCCGGACGGAAGTTGAAGAAAATGATCGAATCATTTGCCTTGATCGTCGCCGT
>CADBTG010000206.1 GCA_902797475.1 uncultured Lachnospiraceae bacterium
GGCGTAAACCATGGAAAAGTCCGCAAAAAACCTGACCCTTACGCCCGCAAAGGCGAAGGGGTCCTCATTTTGCAACGTAAAGAAATAAGGGATGGCCTGTCCGGCGGTGAAGGTCTTTCCGATGAGCCGCTGGTAAATACGAAAGCGAAGGCTTACGTATACCAGATAAAGCGCCGAAGCAACCGGCGTAAGCGTGATCAGCAGAAAGAAGCCGTAAGAAACCGGGCCGCCGTAAAAGGTTATGGCGACCAGGGACAGAATCCACAACAGCAAAATGATCAGGCGGTTTCGTAACACGGACTGTACCTACTCTCTCGGAACTTTGATTTTACGGATGATATCCGTAAGAACGGCATCCTCGCTGTCACCTGCCATGCGCGCATCGGCAGTCAGGCTGACGCGGTGATGCAGAACGTTGACGGCAACGGCTTTGATTTCGTCGGGGCCGACATAGTCCCGGCCGTTCAGATATGCCTTGGCCTGTGCCGCGCGAAGAAGCGACAGGAGCGCTCTGGGGCTTGCGCCGGACTCGAGGCGGGCATCGTGCCTGGTCTGGTCGATGATATCCTGCAGATAGGAAAGCACGTTGTCGCTCACATGAAGCTTGGCAACGTCCTTCTTCATCGCGGGAAGCGCGGTCGGCCGAAGCACGGTCTTCACGGAGGCAGGATCGGTGCCGTCAAGGAACTGGCGCGCCATCAGAACCTCGGTCTCGCTGTCCGGATAGCCGATGCTGAGGCGCATCATGAAACGGTCCAGCTGTGCCTCGGGAAGCGGATACGTGCCGAGGAAGCGGGCCGGATTCTCCGTTGCGATGACCATGAAGGGCTCGGGAAGCGGGCGCACGACGCCATCGACGGTTACCTGGCCTTCCGCCATTGCCTCAAGAAGGCTCGCCTGTGTCTTAGGTGAGGTACGGTTGATTTCGTCGGCCAGAAGAATCTGGTTCATGACGGTGCCCTCGCGGTAATCGAAGGTGCCGGTTTTCATATTGTAAACGGTGGAGCCGACCACATCCGACGGAAGCGTGTCGGGCGTGAACTGGATGCGGCCGAATTTCAGGCCGGTTGCTCCGGCAAGCACTCTTGCAAGCGTCGTCTTTCCGACGCCCGGCATGTCTTCAAGAAGCACATGGCCGCCTGCCAGAAGGCACACCAGAATATTGTCCGTAACGTCAGCTTTGCCGACGAAGACACGGTTGATTTCATTTCTCAGTTTGTCTATCATAGCATCCTCCCGAAGGTTTCATTCTTCCTTCAGTATAGCACGGGAAAATGCGACGGCACAATGGATTAATCGATATTGTCAGATTATTTTGACAATGGCAAAAAATGTCGTCTTTTGTTTCAAATGCACAAAACAGAGCCCTTGTTTTGTGCATGTTTTTTTCTGACGGAATTTTGTTTGTGCAACTTGAATAAGGCAACATGACGGGAGTCTGAGCATACGACAGCGGTGGGTGACGAAAATGCTCCGGAGCCCCTTTTTTCGATTGACTTTTCGGACTTTCGCGGCGTATCATTGCGCCACAAAAACGAAGGAGCGTGATCAGGAGTGAAAACATTGGCGATCATTTGTCAGAAAACTTCTTATTTGCAACAGATCGGAGAGGCCATGCCGAGATATCTGCCGAGAGAATGGGTTGTCATGGGATTTTCCAACGAAGAAGAATTCGTAAAGGAAGCCCCGGTGAACGTTCTGCTCGCGATGACGGACGACCAGGCCGCTTTTAAGGAGCGGAATAAAAACCGCGCGGCCAGAATTCTGTTTCTTGTAGGAAGAAAAGAGGTTACGGAGGGCGAGGTTTTTATGTACCGCTCGGCTTCCGTAATCGCGGAGATTGTGATGCAGAAGCCTTCCGGGCAGCAGAGCCCGGAAGGCGGGGCAGGGGAACCGCTTAAAATATGCGGCTATGCGGCTGCGGAGGGCGGTTCGGGCTGCACGACGGAGGCCTTTAAAAGGGCAGTCAGCCTTTCAACGGAAGGAAAGACGGCGTTTTTGAGTTTAGACAGTGCGCCAGGGATTCGCGAACTGGCCGCGGACGGAACGGGGTTAAGCGAGCTGATTTACCTGTTGAAGGAATACCGGGAGGACTGGATTGCCCACATGGAGCATTGCGCCCAA
>CADBTG010000207.1 GCA_902797475.1 uncultured Lachnospiraceae bacterium
GTCTATATCAAACCGCAAGGCACTGATCAGCAGAGTCCGCTTCGCGGGCAGGGCCGCTTTTTCAGCCTTTTGTTCATCCCTTCCCTGTTGTATGCCCTGGTATTTGCCTTTTGCACATACGATAATGTGAAGGGCATTCTGCTGGCTCTTGTGGCGGTTGCCACGGTGATTTACTGCCGCTATGCCGAGAAAAAGGAAGGCATTACGCCGAAACGGGACAAGTTTTGGTACGAATTTCTGCTTGTGCTTTTGGGCATTTCCTGCGGGCTTACCGACAACGACTGGATCATCTTCTTCAATATTGCCGGCATGTGCGTGACCCTGTTTGCCATGCTCTTACATGACTTTTATGACGACCGTGACTGGACGATTCCGAAATATGTCGCGCAGTTCTTCACCATGGCCGAAGGAATTATCGGCGGCGTTTTCGCGTTCTTCTACGATATCGCAGCAAGCCGTCGGGAAGGCCGCAGCTCTGAAAATAAGACCGGCCTGTATGTGCTTCTCGGTCTTCTGATTGCGGCGCCTCTGGTTGTCTTCATCATCATGCTGCTGTCCTCAGCCGATCATGTCTTTTACCTTATGATCCGCAGAGTATTTCGTTTCTCCTTTTCCGCCTGCGTCGTGATACTGTTCCTTTTTGCCATCGGCTTCTTCGCATCGTATGCCTGCCTTCGTGCCTTCTTAAACCGCCCGAAGGAAGTGCAGCTTAAGGAGGTCAAGGGGTTCAATCCGGTCATTGCCATCACAGTGCTTTCCGTGATTTCCGTCATCTACCTCGTATTTTCCGTAATCCAGATTGTCTATCTTTTCATCGGCAACATGACGCTTCCGGACCACTACACTTACGCCGCGTATGCAAGAGAAGGGTTCTTCCAGCTTCTGGTTGTCTGCCTTCTGAACCTGTTACTTGTGCTGTTCACACTGGCCCTCTTTCAGGAGCGTCCGGCGCTCAAAGGGCTTCTGTGCCTGATTTCCGGCTGCACCTACATCATGATTGCCTCCTCGGCGCTTCGCATGGTGATGTACATCGATGCCTATTATCTGACACGTAAACGGGTGCTCGTTCTGTGGGGGCTCGCGCTGATTGCGATTCTGCTGGTTGGCGTCTTCATCCGGATTTTCAGGAAGAGTTTTCCGCTTCTTCGCTACGGCATGGTTGTCAGTGCACTTTGTTATCTCGTGCTCTCCTTCGGCCGGATGGATTATCTGATTGCAAAATACAACACGGAAATGATCATGCCGGATGCAGCCGTGAGCATCGATTTCCTGAATGCGACGGCGCTTTCTGCCGATGCTGCGCAAAGCTTAAGCTATCTTTCCGCACTTTCTGCCGATGCTGCGCCGGCCATCCTTGAGTATGACACGCCTGACCAGCCGGTGTTTACCGAGATCCGCATTCCGTTGGGTGCCGATTCCTCTTCGCTTCTGGCTGCCGCCACGAAGAAAGGTTCCAACTGGTTGGATTTGTATAAGCGCAACATAAAGGATGTGAAGAAGGACTCCTACCGGCAGTGGAACCTGTCCCGTTTCACGGCAAAGAAGCTGCTTGAGGCGGAGAAGTGAGCCGCCGACAATACCCTTAGGAAGTACACCGCCATAAACATAAAAAAGCGAGGCTGCCGAAACAGCCTCGCTTAACTTTAGCCATAAATTACTCTTACTGCTCTCCGCCGTTGTTGCTTCCGCCGCCGTTGGCACGCAGATAAGTCAGAACGCTGAGAACGATACCGATGATGAACCAAAGCTCAAGAATCGGTCCGAGAATCCATCCGATAATCGGAACGAATCCAATCAGGATTCCGCCGATGATTGCACCGAGAAGATACAAAACAATGCAGGTAATCAGTCCTGAAGAATCCGTCGCACGGTCTACGAACGGGAAAATCTTCTTGATCAGGTCGGGATTGAAATTGTCCATAAAATGCACCTCCGTGTAAAATGATATAGTAAATTATTTAGTGCCGAAAATACGGTCGCCTGCGTCTCCGAGACCGGGAACGATGTAACCGTTCTCATTGAGATGGTCATCCATTGCGCCGATATAGATGTCAACCTCGGGATGTGCCTTCTGCAGGGCTGCCAGTCCTTCAGGTGCGGCTATCAGGCAGAGAAAACGGATTCTCTTAATGCCGCGCTTGTTAAGCATGTCAATTGCTGCGATGGCGGAACCGCCTGTTGCAAGCATCGGGTCTACAACAAAGATGTCTCGGTCTTTCGCATCCTGCGGCATCTTGCAGAAATATTCGTGAGGCTCCAAAGTCTTCTCATCGCGGTACATTCCGATGTGGCCGACCTTGGCATTCGGGTTCATCCGAAGAATACCGTCGCACAAGCCGATACCGGCGCGGAGAATCGGAACCACGCAAAGCTTCTTTCCGGCAATCTCCTTCACGGTTGTCTTGCAAATCGGAGTCTCAATCTCCTTGTCTGCAAGCGGAAGGTCACGGCTTGCCTCATAGTAAATCAGCATCGCCACTTCGTTAACAAGATCGCGGAAATCCTTCGTGGAAGTCTCCTTCATGCGCATGATGCCGATCTTGTGCTGCAAAAGCGGATGATCCATAATGACAACTTTGCCCATATAACGTTTCCTCCAATCGCGTGAAAATGCATTCACTGCAAATCATTATACTCTCCGCTTCGGAAAATGTAAAGACAGCCCGGGGAAAATAAAAAAAACTCCCCGAAAAAGAGGAGTAGCCCGAGCGATAACGCCGGGCTAATATTATATGAAAAAATCAATTGGAAATGTCTGTTTCATTCGGGATTGCTTTCCCTTTACGATTGCGATTATATCGGACATATTTTAGGATAGTATTTCGGGTTTGTAAACAAATTGTTAACTTTGCAATCACATTTTCCGCGAAAGCAACATTGAAAAAAGCCCGTAAATACGGGCTTTTCCGAGATTTTCCTATTTGCAGGCGTGACATTCATACCCCTTCATCAAAAACTGAATGATATAAATGTGCTGCTTTTCGGTATCGCTTGTCTTCTCCTGCTTCCGAATCCGGTCCAGAAGCCGAAGCGCCGACCAACGGTCGCAATCGGACAGTTCCGGAACGCCTTCCGGCACCGGCTCCAGAAGAATGAAAGCCAAAAGCCGCACCAATGCCGTACACGTGACACCGGTTTCCTCACCCTCCGGTGTCTCCGAAAGATGACCGAGGAGCTCCGTGATCATGTCACGCACCTGTCCGACCGTATACTCGACACCCATGGCGCCGACAAGGGGGAGCGAGATCTCCCCGAGATTCTCCGGATAAAATTCCATAATGCCTCCTGATTATGAACTGCAACGATGATTATACCATAAGCTCTTTTCTTTGCAACAAAAAAACTCCCCTGAAAAGAGGAGTAGCCCGACGTTACCGCCAGGCTAATATTATATGAAAAAATCGGAAATGTCAGTTTTATGTAGGAATGTTTCCTGTTCCTTTCTGAGCCTTATTATATCGGACATATTTTAGGATAGTATTTCGGTCTTGTAAATAATTTGTTAATAAATTGCTCTTTTTTCCTAAAAAACGCACTTTTTTGGGCTTTTTTCCGATTTTCCAGGTTAAAAAGTTGATATAAATTATGAACTCCTCACCTGAAACCGTTCCTTTACAGGCTTATGTTACGAAACAGCATGGCGGAAACCTGTCTTTCCTTATCTCCGCCTCCGCTTTCCGAATCGCTGATAGGAAAAGAACGAAATCAAAAACATTGCCCCGGCAAGGAGCCACAATACCGGAAGAAGAATCTGCACCCCTTCCGGGACCCGGCTTGTATGAGAAGAGCTCGAAAGATACTGCCAGCCGTAAAAGAACGACAGCAAAACGTCCAGAACAACCGTGACAATATTCAGCCACACATACTTTTCTTCTTTATTTCTCACCGGAGTGCCGTTCAAATCAAAGCAGAACCGAACGCCGTCCGTGGTGTTTTCCGCATGGTATGCTGCCCCGTGACGGTCCAGAATGCCGGCACTGATGGCAAGCCCCATTCCGCCGGTCTTTGCTTCGCCCTTCCGGTCTTCCGCATACATCGGCGTCCACAGATTTCGAAGCTCCTCGTCCGAGAACTTCGTTCCGCGGTTATATACGGAAAATGCAGCACCGTCAGTCCTGATCCGAACCGTCGTTCCTTCTTCCCCGTATTTGAGCGCATTCGAAATCAGGTTGTCCATGACCATCCGAATCAGGTCAGGGTTGCAGCGAACCTCGCCCCCGTTCCGTTCGGAAAAATCGATTGACATCCCGCGTTCGAGAAGGATTTCGTTATGGGAGGCAAGGACCTCGTCCACAAGCCCGTCAAGGTTCACATTTTCCTTCTCAAGCTTTACATTCCGGTCCATGACACGTGAATAGGTAAGCATCCGGTTGAGAAGATAATTCATGTTCTCACTTTCCCGAACCAGCACACCGCAATAATGGTCCTGCTTCTCCTGTGAAACGCCCGACATCAGATACTCGGACGTGTTCTGCACAACCGCGACGGGCGTCTTTAATTGGTGCGCCATTGCGTTGATGAACGTGTCGCGAAGCTTCTTGGCTTCCAATCTGCGCTGCTCCGTGCCCCATACGATGATCATGACATACGCGGCGGCCGCCTGCATGAAGATAAGCGTGATGACCAGAGGCTTCCGGATTCCCGCGCCGACAATGCCGCTTCGGTCAAACCAGACATAAATGATTAACTCACTTCCCTCATGAAACGTTCCGGCCACAGAGACCGATGTACCGCCGGTGATATCAATCAATTCTCCGCCTGCACACAAAAAACCGTCACGTTCCGTGACCTCGGCCTGCATAATGCGGGAGGACTGGCCGGTCTTCTGCGGAATCATGAAGAATGCGGGATCGGAGATCACATTCTTCTCCGCCTCGTCATACAGATTCTCTGACAAATACAACGCCGTTTCTCCACTTCGGTCTTCCGCATTAAGGGTGACGGAGGTTGCTCCGCTTCTGACGGTAACCGATGTCGGAATCCATTCGCCGCCATCGGTCTTCCTGCCGTATACGGTGTCCACGACAAAGCCTTTATCCCCTGTCAGCCGATCGGCAATCCGGCTCACTTCTTCAAGCTGTTTTTTTGAGAAATGCTCCGACAGATCCCACACCCGGTTCTTTCCGTTCTCCACGTAAAACAGCAGGTTGATTTCCCTGAGAGAATCTGCAATCTGTCTGTCCCCTATGGAAATACTCGTTGTAAACCGATCCTTATAGGCTTCGTCGGACCACAGCAGCCGGATGCCCTGCAGGTACTGTCTTGCCGCCTGGCAGTCATCCATCGGTGCCGGGAACATCTCCACGATGTTTCGAAGAAGCTCCTCGTCGCGCTTTCGTGACGCCCGCTTCTCATGTCCCCACAGAATCAGGACAAAGAGCGCTGCCACCACAAGGAAAATCACTTCCGTCAGAACATAGCGAAGCCATCTTCCGCCCTGTCTTCTGATGCTTTTTTCTTTCATATGAACCCTCCGAATCTTTCCTCAGGAGAGAAACCGATACCCTTCTTTAATGACTGTCTCGATATGCTTCCTGCCGTATTCGCCGAGCGATTTTCGAAGCTTTTTGATGTGCGTATCGACCACCCGGTCGCTGCCCTCATAATCATAGCCCCAGATCCGGTCGAGAATCTGCTCTCTCGTGAGCACGCGGCCGCGGTTTGTGAGAAAATACCGAAGCAGGTTGAAGTCTAATGCCTGCAGCCCGACTTCCGCGCCGTTCACGGTTACCTGATGCGTAGCATAGTTCACGCTGAGTTCCCCGTCCGTATAGACATCCGAAGTAACGGCCCGTCCGGCCGAACGCTCCAGCACGGCTTTGCATTTGGCAGCAAGAACCGGAAGCGAGAACGGCTTCACGATGTACTCGTCCGCGCCGAGATTATAGCCGCGAAGCTGATCCTCCTCCTGCACTCTCGCAGTCAGAAACAGAATCGGAACATCCTCCCTCGAGCGGATGCGGCGACACACTTCAAA
>CADBTG010000208.1 GCA_902797475.1 uncultured Lachnospiraceae bacterium
CGAATTCGTATTTGTAAAGCTCTAACCCGAACAGCACGCCGAGCCCGACATCGTCGATGCCGCCCTCCATCGCGCGGTCCATCGCCTCGGTATGATAATTGTAATCATGCTTCGGTCCGGCCGGGTGCAGCCTCTCATAACTCTCCTTATGATAGGTCTCCTGGAAAAGGATATAGGTTCCGATTCCGGCTTCCTTAAGCTTCCGGTAATTCTCAACCGTCGTGGCGGCGATATTCACATTCACGCGGCGGATGTCGCCGTTTTTGTGATGCACGCTGTAGATTGTCTTGATACACTCGAGAATGTACTCAATCGGGTTGTTGACCGGGTCCTCGCCGGACTCGATGGCAAGCCTCTTATGCCCCATGTCCTGAAGGGCAATGACTTCCGCGCGCACTTCATCCTGCGTCAGCTTCTTTCTCGGAATGTGTCTGTTTTTGATGTGATAAGGGCAGTAAACGCAGCTGTTGATGCAGTAGTTCGAAAGGTATAAGGGCGCAAAAATCACGATACGGTTACCGTAAAATGCGAGCTTGATTTCTTCTGCAATTTGATAGATGCGTTCGGTGATTTCCGGAAGGTCACAGGCAAGTAACACAGATGCCTCGCGGTGGGTAAGCCCGGCGCAGGTGCAGCCGTTTCCGTTCTTCTTCGGCCGTGCCTTCTCGAGAATGGATTCGATTAACGGAAGGTCATGCTTGTGCTCTTCCGCGTATCGCAGAGTTTCGCGGATTTCCTCATCATTGATGAACTCATCCGCAATAAGAGATTTCGGATCATACTTAAACATATTCAATTGTCCTTTCTTGCGGGTCAGAAAATACTTTCCCGTCAGATATTACAGTTCCATTATAGCACAACTGCTAAGGGATTCAAGAGAAATCCCCTCTTGAAAAAGCAAGTTCGCAGCCGGTGCTTCGAATCCTCTCAGAGAGGCAGGTGACGCATTGCGCGGATTCCTCTCCGGTGCAGATTTTATGGTCATAAAGCTCATATTGCTTTCTGACCGAAACCGGGCTTAAGTTCGGCATCACGACATTGGCACCGGAACGAATTCCCAACTCCCGGCCGCCCGGGTGCATCGTCCCGAGCGCCGTCGTCGCCGGTAACAGGACATGCGGATGAATCAGCCGGATCATGCTTAACAGAAGGCACGTTAAAGAAACGCTTCCCGCCTTTTCATCCCGAAACGGCGTCTCGTGATGCGGGATGAACGGACCGATTCCGCACATCTCGGGGCGAAACTCTTCGATGAATTTCATCTCCCTTGCGAGCATTTCCGCAGTCTGATACGGCGAGCCGACCATGAACCCGCAGCCGGTCTGAAACCCGAGCCGTTTTAATGTTTTAAGGCAGCGTAGCCGGTTTTCGTGGCTCATCTCGGCCGGATGCAATTTCCCGTAGTGTATCGCATCAATCGTTTCATGCCTTAAAAGATAACGGTCCGCGCCGGCCTCACGAAGCGCCTCATAGCTTTCGTCGCTTCTCTCCCCGAGGGAAAGCGTCACGGCGCAGTCCGGGTAATTCTTCTTCAGCTCCCGGATGATCTCGGTCAAAACCGCGTCGCTGTAATACGCATCCTCACCGCCCTGCAGCACAAACGTCCGAAAACCGAGCCGGTACCCTTCCGCCGCGCACGCAAGAATCTCATCCTTTTTGAGGCGGTAGCGTTCTACGGTTTTGTTGCTTCTTCGGATGCCGCAATACAGGCAGTCGTTTTTACAGATGTTGCCGATTTCAATCAGCCCCCTGGCGAAAACCCTTTTGCCGTAGACACGGTCTCGCACCGCACATGCTTCTTCAGCGAGGTAGTTGCGCGTCTGCTCGTCGGCATTTTCAATCAAAAACAGATACTCTTCCTCCGAAAGACTGTGGTTTCGTACGAGCTTTTCGGCAGTTTCCTTAAGATCCACTCTGATCCTCCTTGTGACATTATATGACGCTCAGCGCCCTTTAATCTCAATCCGGTCTAAGATCCCGCGAACGCCGATGTTCTGATGCGTCAGATACATGCGCATCACGTCCTCCACGAGGCCCGCGTCGGCGCCGGTCTTCTTCTGAATCTTCGCCATCGTGCAGTTTCGGTCGATCAGCTTCATGATATCGGACACAAGCTTATAAAGATCGGAATCGTCCGGGGAGGGTTTCTCCTTTGCCATCGAAGGCTTAGAGTTCTCCGCTAAAACGGCCTTCTTAGCATGCCCGTAATATACGGTCTTCGGATGAAGCGCGAGAAGCTTCTCCCAACTCTCCCCGATTGTCGTGCCGCGGTGCAGCTCAAGCTCGTAAAGCGGGTTCAGATCGCCGACGAACAGGCTCCCGTCCGAAAGCCACAGAGAGATGCTGTCATCGCTGTGCCCGGGCGTATGCAGGATTTCACCGTCCACGCCGTACGAAGCGAGCACCTCGCGGCTTTTTGAAAGCGGGAAGGAACGGACGTCGGCATTCTTAATCGGAATGAAGGCACTGTTCTTCTCCTTTTCGAATACACCGTCCGCAGAATGCAGATACGGAAGCTGCAGATCAGGCACCAGAATGACGGGGCCTTTGTCTGCAATCTCCTGCGCGATTCCCATATGGTCCGGGTGAAAATGCGACAGCAGAATCGCCGAAAGGGAAGGGACGGAAATCCCGGCTTCGCTCATGGCATGACAAAAAGCCGGGAAAGATCCCGCCCAACCGGTGTCGAACAAGATCCTTCCCCGCTCTGTTTCAATGACGTAGGTATTCGTCTTCGAATAATGTAATTCGTAAATCTTCAAGCTGTTTGCTCCGTTTTGTCTTTCACTCCGACCGTCAGGACGATATAGGTGAACAGACCGATTACGAACCCGGTCAGGTGTGCTGCCAGATCCACATTGTAACGAATTCCGATTATCTGCATAAGAACATACGGCGCAAGGCTGTAAAGCACATAGGCGGGAATGGCCCATACCGGCAATCCCTTGCTGCTCTTACGGACATCCGGACGCCTGATCAGAAGAACAAGCTCGGCACCCATCAGGCCGTAGATTGCACCGGAAGCGCCGATGCCTAAGACGTCCGGCTGGTCGGTGATGAAGCGCCAAAGTGTGGAACAAACCGCGGCTCCGAGGCCGGAAATCATATAAAGCGAAAAGTAACGTCCTTTCGACATGTATGCTTCAAGCGTGCCGCCGAACATCAGCAGGAACAACATATTGCCGAGAATATGATCGATGCTTGCATGTAAGAAGAACGATGTCAGCAGACGGTAAATCTGAAAGTCTCCGAAGGTAGTATCAAAGCTGGTTCCGCCGACTTCCGCCATATGATCGATGCCGAAAAACAAAGACACGATGAAAATCGCCATATTCACGGCAATCAGCGCCCAGGTGATCTTCGGCTTAAATAAGCTGTTCTTCCTCTTCGCGTTCCAGTCATCCGCGGGCGTCATATTCGTGTGCTCGGTCCACAGCGCCGTATTGTAACGGTCAGACATCCGAGCGCCGGCTTCGCATTCGTTCCGGTCGACTTCACTGATCTCCTTCAGTTCCGGCCAGAACCATTCCATCAGGTTCCACTTCTGATTCGGGTCGGAAAATGCCACATGGCTCACGGGATCCACAACCCAATAGGCATAACTCTCGCCGTCGCATCCGCCGCAGAGAGAATTCGCAAAAACATAGTCATCGGTCAGCAAAACCGTCAGCGTGCGGATGAACGGATAGTATCTGATGAACTGTCCGCGAATTGCCGAAAGATAACTCTGATACTGCATCCGGTTCATATTACGCATCTCACGGTCGCAGACAAACCAGACAATCGTTATCCCGGACTGATTCGGATCCGTGCAATAGTAAAGCTGCATGCCGGGATTATTAAGATCCATGTCCCGCATGCCGTGATC
>CADBTG010000209.1 GCA_902797475.1 uncultured Lachnospiraceae bacterium
GACGCAGGCGTTCATCGACGCGATTTACGACGCCGGCTTCAACACCGTCCGCATTCCGATCACCTGGTTCGGATTTATCGCGAATGACGGGCAGTACACAATCGACCCCGAGTACCTCGCCCGCATTAAGGAAGTCGTCGATTATTGCTACAACGACGGCCTTTTCGTCATCATTAACGTGCACCATGAGCCGTGGATCAACAATAAGAATCTCGACACGGATTACAAGAATGTCGGCGCAGAACTGAACGCCGTTTGGGCGCAGGTGGCGACGTATTTTGCAAACTATGACCAGCACCTGATTTTCGAGGGTATGAACGAGCCCAGAATGGCCGGAACGCCAGGCGAATGGAACGGCTCGGCCGACGGTTACTATGCTGTCAATTATCTGAATCAGATTTTCGTCAACGCTGTCCGCAGCACCGGTCTCGGGCACAACGACGAGCGCTGCCTGATGATCCCCGGGTACGCCGCATCCTCCTCGTCTGAGATCATGCGCTCGGTTGCGATTCCGACCTATAACGGCGAGGCCGTGAAAAATCTGATCGTTTCCGTCCACAGCTACACCCCTTACGAGTTCTGCCTGACGGACAACCGGAACACATTTATCAAAGGCCTTGATACCGGGTCGATTGATTCGGTGTTCCGCGATATTTCCATTACATTTCTGCAGAACAACATTCCGGTAGTCATCGGCGAGACCGGCGCGACCAATTCGGGCAACAATACCGACGCCCGCGTGGCCTGGGCCGAATATACTGCGCAAAAGGCTGCTTCCTACGGCATTCCGATCATCATCTGGGATAACGGGGCAGCCGGAATGGCCGGCGGAGAATGCCACAGCTACATTAAAAGACGCACGAATGAAATCGTATTTCCCGAAATCATCGAGGCTCTGAAGAACGGTTGGAATTCCGTGAGCAGAGGTGCCGTTCGCAATGCTGCTTCGCTTCCGAGAACCGGCGGCATCCTCGGCGGACGGGTTCTGTTCGAAGCTCCCGACGGCTCTGCCGAAGACACCGTAACCGTTGACACCGCATCGCTTACTCTTTCGAAGGACTGCACGATTGCCGTCGTCTATAAGGGTGACAGCGCACCGACCGTTCAGCTGAGCGGAGGTGACCTCGCAGAAGACATTACCGTTTCCGGAAAACCCGCCGACGTCAAGGAAGTCGACGGCTATAAGCTGTTTCTGCTTCCGCTTAAAGGCACGCAAATCCCGGCAAAAGTTGAGAAGCTTACGCTCTCCGGCGCAACCGGATATACGGTTTACGAAATCAGCATTCTCGGGCTTCCGGCTTCCAATCCTGAGACCACTTATACCTACCGCGTGAACGGAAACGCCTATGCATCCTCGAAGGATGCAACCGTGAAGAAGCCGACGCCTGAAGGTTTCAAATTCCTCGGCTGGTACACAAGCCCGAAGTATACGCCCGGAACCGAATTCAACGGAACCATTCACGAGGGCGCCCGCACCGTATATGCCAAGCTTGAGCTTGCTTCTTTCAAGCCCGTTAAGGTATCGGTTACTCCCGCTCCGCTTCCGGTCATCTCTCCGAGAAGCGACCGGCCGCTGCCGACCCCGACTCCTACACCGACACCGGAATTCACTCCGACGCCCTCCCCGACCGAGCCCGTGACGGAACAGCCCTTCACCCCGACACCGACCGAGGCCGACAAGTCCGACAGCCAGCCGATCAATCCGGCTCTTTTAATCATTCCTTTACTCATGGCTCTTGCCATGATCGGATTCGGCGTGCACCTGATCGTCCGCGGCATCCGAAGCCGGAAGCAGCAGTAAAGAATCGGCGGGAGGATGCCTCATCCCCTGAAACCCAAACAAAAAAGACCGGCTCGCCGCGAATGGCAAGCCGGTCTTTCTTTATCCTTTTCAGAACTTGAAGAAGTCGAAGAATCCGGTCATCATGGAAATGGCAAATACAAAAAATGTGACAAATGCTGCCACGATCAGCACCACTCCGACTATTTTGAAGGCCTTGATGTCTTCCTTTCTTCCGATTCCAAGCGCAATTGCGCCCAAAAGCATGAGTACCATGACGATGGCGCCGTTCAGCATGAACTTTTTCATCATATTTTCCGAAGACTGTTTGAAACTCTCAAAAGTTGCGTTAGGCATTTTCTCTCCTCCTGAGTCCGATGGTTTATGCCATCTTTTTTCTTTTTTCGGACGTAGTATCTTGTTCTAATGGCTCCGCCGCCTTGAAGCCGGCAACCTTTTGTGTTACGTTAACGGCAACAACACCGCGGAGGTAGAGCTTTATGATTTCTGTGAAAAATCGCTGGGCGCTCGTCACCGGAGCCGCAAGAGGCATCGGATACGGCGTCGCTCTTTTTCTTGCCAAGCAGGGCTGCAACCTGATTCTGCAGGCACGCTCCGAAGACCATCTCAGGGACGTCCGTGAACGAGCGGAAGCCCTCGGCGTTTCCGTCCTGACCGTTTCGGCCGAGCTTTCGGACCTTGATTCGGTTCAGGCCATGCTTGCGAAAATTGACTCTTTCAACGTTCCCGTCGATATCGTTATGAACAATGCGGGGCTTCAGATTGCTTACCGCACGGACTGGTTCACGACCCCCGCGTCGGATTACGAAATCAGTTTTCTGGTAAATACGATTGCTCCGATGATGATTGTCTACCATCTCCTTCCGAAGATGTTAGAGCGCGGCTTCGGCCGAATCGTCAACACCACAAGCGGCATCCGCCTGGAGCCCGAGCAGGCCGGCTACTCCGCCAGCAAAGCTGCTCTTGATAAGGTGACAACCGATCTTGCTTCGAAATACACCGATGTGGACATCTGCATCAATCTGACCGATCCCGGCTGGTGCCGTACCGATCTCGGCGGCCCCAACGCCCCGAATTCTCCTGAGAGTTCGCTGCCCGGCGTGGTCATCGGCGCATTTGTCAACAAAGGTGTGACCGGTCGTTGCTTCGCCGCCCCGAACTTCCACGGCCTGAGCCTCGAGGAAGCAGTAGCCAAGGTGGAAAGCAATTAACTGTAGACTAATATACAGGAAAATGCCAGAAGTGTCAATCACATTTAACACGTGGCGCTTTTGGGATCTGATGGTAAGCCGGAATCTTTGCCAGGTGCCGGCTTCCGGCAACCTCGAAAAACATCCTTTTGACTCATCTTAAAGAATCCTCAATTACAGTCATAGCCGGGTCGCCCCGGCTATGACTCATTTTATGGTTTTTTCTATTGCAGTCATTCCCGGTGGTCCCCTGGTATGACCCATTTCATGAATTCTTCCATTGCAGTCATTCCCGGGCACCCCCAGCTATGACTGCAATTCAACAATTCTTCATCTGCAGTCATTCCCAAACGTCTACAAATGAAAAAACCGGTGCGCCAGAAGCGCACCGGTTGCTTTCGTTTATCGCTCAAATTACAGCTGAGGGCCGGCCTTTACAAGAGCCTTACCTGCTGCGTTGCCTTCGTACTTCGCGAAGTTCTTGATGAAGCGGCC
>CADBTG010000210.1 GCA_902797475.1 uncultured Lachnospiraceae bacterium
AACCTTCTCACCGTAGGGAACCTCCTTCTTAACGACCGTCTCGTCACCGTTTTTGAAGGTTACATAAGAAGAATAGATCAATTTTGCTGTGGGAGTGGTTTCGGCAGCAATAACAGGAGTCTTACTATATGTATAACTGCCCCAATAGTAACCGGTTATCGTGTAGACTTCAATCTTAACCTTATAGAGCATGCCGGCCTTAGATTCCGCCAGTCCTTTATCCGATACAACAGACAAAGAATTGGAGAGTTTCTCACTCTTTCCGCTTCCGTCAAGGCTCACATTTCTGATTGAACCATTCGTTCCGTCCGTCGTTTTCGTCTCGGTATAGGTCTTTCCGTCATCGGCCGACTCCAGCCAGGTGGTTCTCACACCGACGGTTGTGTTCCTATACGTCTTGTCATTTACGGAAAACGAAACAGCAAACTTAACGTTGAATTCGCTTCCGTCATCCTTCCATACAACATCGGAAAGCTTGTCTGTTTCAGAGATAACAATTCGCTGATTCGTCGAATAGTTAGCCGGAGCAGACGCAGCCTTCACTGCATTTGCCGTTCCTAAAGTCCCTGCAACCATGGCAACACATAAGAACATTGCCAAAATCTGCATAAGACGATGGAACTTACTAGATTTGTTCATTGTTAGTTCCTCCCAATGGTTTAATGGTTTAATGGTTAGTTCTTCTCGGAACCTCGCATCATCATAACAGTTTCCTTGAAGTGAAAAAATAGTTTTCAACGATGCCAATTATACAAAATGTGGTAGGAAAATGAAACGCCGTTTCGAGTAGTTTTATGCACAGTTTGAGTAATTTCCTGCATAATCGTCGCATACGGTGAATAAACGAAGGAAAAGGAGAGCCGTTTCCGCTCTCCTTTTCTTATGTACGCGTGTGCACGCGCCTGTGCGATTTTTTTATTTGTAGAGTTTTCGGGACACTACTTCTGTCGAATTTTCAGCCCTCAGAAATTCTACTATCGTAGTCTGTCAATTACTTTATATACATCACAACCGATACACGGAACCGGTCTTCGTCTGCTTCGAAGTTTACCGTTCCTTTATGTCTTTCCACAATGCCGCGGACCGACTCCGTTCCGAAGCCTTTTCCTTCATGCTTGGTGGAGCGGATGGAACCGTCCGGATCCACAATCAGCTCGTTCCGGCACGAATTCTCGACGTCAAATGCCAAAACGCCTTCATTCAGCATGCCTCCCTTGACATGCACGAAAGCAGTCCCCTTCGGGAGCTTGGTGCAGGCTTCAATGGCATTTTCCAAAATGTTGCCGAGAAGCACCGAAATGTCACAACGGTCGATGTGTACCTTCTCCGGCATGAAGAAGTCGACTTTGTATTCGGTCTCCTGCTCTGCCGCGACCTGACCGAAATATGTCAATACGGCGTTGGCCGTCACATTCTCACAATAGGTCATGACTTCGTCGAGCCGGTTAACAGCACGGAACTCGTCGATATAATCGCGAAGCGCCTGGCGGTCCATCTTCTCGGCGATGTTCTCCAGAACCGCGAGGTGATGTCTCAGATCGTGACGGGATTTTCTCGCGTCGTTAATACGGTTGCTGAGATCGTTGAATTCCATGACCTGCATTTGCAGGGAATGTGTCAGGGCTTTCTCCTGAAGCAGGCTGTCATGCTCGACAACCATGCGGATGACCATGTGGTAGATGAACAGCGCCGCGATCTCAATGGTGGCAATGAAAATGATGTTGTAGCCGTTGCTCGCGTAGTCAAGCGTTTTGCCTTTACTTGTGTAAAAGCTCTGCATCCAGAACATATAGAACGATCCGGGGACAAGCCAAATGTAGCGCCACATCGTACTGTCACCGGTCTTGCCCATAACCGCTTTGAAATCCCGGTGAATCAGGAAGACTATCGGCAGTAGCACAAAGACATTGGTAAATACGATTGAAACCGAGGCGGTCCAACGATACCCCTGATACGCCATGTCATGAACAACCTTGATTTCCAGGAACTTGGCGAGAAGAGAAATAGTCGAGCCGAGCGTATACAGCATAAAGAACACGAACAGCAGCTTGCCCGGTCTTTCCTTGATGGCAATCAAAAGAATCACCACCATCATGAGCGTCTGTGCAATCTCAATCTTCGGTCCAAACGGTATTTTCATAACGGCAGGGATGTATCCGATTGCCGCCAACGCAATCCACAGAACCTCCAAAAGAAGGAACAGAAGCTTCGTTACCTTAGGAGAGAACCTCCCTTTATCGCGCAAAAAAGGATATGCGAACAGAACCAGGACTCCGGTCCGCAACACATTATACAGTACAAATTCCCAAAGCGCGTATTCCATAAACTATCCTCTGTTCCGGAGACTGCGAATGGCAAACTCCGCATGAGCTTTCTTCAACTCCGGACGCCGCGCGCGGCTCACCGGCACAACATCTCCGTTACACAGTTTCACACAGTCTTCATCCAGATCCTGAATCTGCTCGAGGCTGATCAGGATGCCCTTCGTGCAGGTGAAGAAAGCTCCGAGCCCGCACAAAAGTTCCTCCATCTCCGTCTGGGACATCCAGACGCTCTGCGTCCGGCCGCCGGTCAGGTGAATCGTGATTTTGTGATTGGAGTATTCGGTATAAACGATATCGTGCAGCCGGCATCTGCTTCCGTCCGGGAATTCCACGGTACGTTCCGCTTCAAACCGATGCAGGTCAATCATCTTGATCATCTGCCGCACTTCCTCGGTGCCGAAAGGCTTCAGCAGATAGTACGAAGCGCGGAGCCGGTAGCTTTGGTTTGCATAATCGTTACATGTTGTCGTGAAGATGATGCTGACCTTGCTGTCAATCTCGCGGATCTTCTCCGCTGCCACCACGCCGGTAATGCCGCCCATGAATATATCGAGGAAAATGATATCGTACATTCCTTCTTTGAAGTCGTTCAGGATGCTTTCCCCGCTCGGGAAGGCTCTCACATTGTCCATTGTATAGCCAAGTTCATTGAACACCTTGTAGAGTTCTTCCCGCAAGTGTTCCATGTCCTGTCTGTTGTCATCCGCAATTGCGATTCGCATAAACGTCCCCTGTCGTTTTCATAAAAGTATTCCAACAAAAGTGATTATAGCAAATATCAGCACCTGCCGCAAGTCAGAAGGCGTTTTTTCCCTTTTATTCTCGCCGAAAAAGTGCTAAAATATCAACAAAGAACAATCCAGGAGGTCAGCCATGAACGATAATTGCATTTTCTGTAAGATTGCCGCGGGGCAGATTCCTTCCGCCACCGTATATGAGGACGACGATTTCCGTGCCATTCTCGATATTGCTCCCGCCCACAAGGGCCACACGATCATCCTTCCGAAGAAGCACGCCGACAACATCTTCTCACTTGACGACGAAGTTGCCGCAAAGGTTTTCCCGGTTGCGAAGAAGGTCGCGCAGGCGGTAAAGGATACGCTCGGCTGTGACGGCGTCAACATCCTGCAGAACAACGGAACGGCTGCAGGCCAGTCTGTATTCCATCTGCACGTGCATGTCGTGCCGCGTTACGAAGGCGACGGCATTCTTCCGGTTTGGCCGCAGGGAAGCTACGAAGACGGCGAAGCCGCTGCGTTAGCCGCCAGGATTCGTGCAAACATCGACTGATAGCTTTTGAAACTTAAACGAAAAGAGGGCCGCGGTTATCCGCGACCCTCTTATTATTCTTATGTCTTACTTCCACTGAATGTATCCGTCAATCGGGAGCAGATACTGGTCATCCGTAACCGCCTTATACCGATTTCCGGAATAACTGTCAAGGAAATCAAGCGGTGCCCGATAGATTGTGTCCTTTTCCGTGTCATAGACACGTTCATATCCAAGCGTTGCATCGCTCTGCTTCTGGGATATGCGGTCATATGCGGCCTGTCTCGACTCCCATCCGCTGATGACGATATCGGTTGTCTGAGAACAGATTCTCGCAATTTCCATTGTCGCCTGTCCGCTCGCAATCAGCTGCTTATTTAACTCATTCTGATAGAACTGACTGTATTCGACGGAACCGTACACGTGCTCTAACACTTCGATCCAGTTGCTGAGTTCCCCTTCCGGTGCGGTCAGCATGACCATTCCGTACACATTAGCGAAATTCACGTAATACAGATTGAGTATCTGGAAGGAGCATCCGAACACGCCTTCCACCTTCTGTCCCTGCGGATCGAGAGCCGTCGCGTGGATGATCTCACCGCCGAACGGATCCCGTCCGAGTGATTCGATCTTTTCAAAGCCCGACAGTCTGCGGAACTTGAAATAGTTTCCGTCGATGACGGTTTTGAAAAATGCCGGCAGGATTCCCATCGTGGACTTCTCCTCAAGCCACGGGTTGTTGCACAGAATCGACGTGGGATACAGGTTGTGGTAGAAGTCGTAGTCTGCCTTTGTCGCCCAGTAATCGCTTGTCTGCATGTTATAAAGAATGCGCAGATTCGGATTCTTCGGGTCGTAAATCTGGAACGTGTAATGGATGTAATCCGACAGATCGTGGGTTTCCACTACCCAGCCCTTCGGGATTTCCGCTGAGAAAAGCCCGTTATCGTATCGTTCATATTTGATCTGCGAAGCAGGGCTCGCAACGACCGTAAAGTCGCCGCCCGGATTCGGTTTGCCGGTCGGATCCGGCTTCGGCGTGCCGGTCGGATCCGGGTTTGATACAACGCTCCCTTCCGTGTCGGAGAAATAGATTGCTGCGATTTCGAGCGCTTCCATCGCCTTTTCCATCATGTCTTCGTCGCCGTCGGCATATTTCGCGGTGAAGTACACAAGATCCTTGCCGAACATGCCGACAAGCCGGTATGCACACAGTCGGTTGCCGTTCGCATTGTACGTGAAGGTGCATCCGTAAAAGGCCCGCTTCGTTCCGTCGGCAAGCTCCGCGTCGAGTTCCTCCACATCGCTGTACGAGATGAGGTCGTCTCCGTAGGTCTCCTTATAGAACGGGATTCCCGATTTCTCAAAATACTCTCCGGCGGAAAATTTGGAATTCCGGTAGCGGTATATCAGCACGTAAGGAATCTTGTTCGGCGTTCCGGGACCGACACCGATGTAAAGGCCGTCACCCTCCTTGTATATCGAATCGGCATCCTCCGCCATCTTCGTCCGAAATCCGAGCTCCGTACAGGTCACATTTTTCAGCCCGCCGCCGTCCGCATCCGCCTTAAGAGCGTCCGCCGCATCCGTCAGCGTTTTGCCGGTCAGTTTGTACTCCTCCTTGCCTTCGTCCGTCTTATAGATGAACCGTTCGCCGGAATACAGCAGTTCGACACTCGTCCCGTCGTCCCACTGAAGCTTCAGTGAACTGAACTGTTTCTCCTTTGTGGTTCCCAGATATTCACCGACAGTCACCTCGGAAAGAGCCTCCGTGAAATTCCGGATGTGTGCACTGTCTTTCGTCGTATACAGGTTCGTCCCGCCGTCCGAATTCTTTTCGGTCAAGGTCACCGTCGTCGGTTGCTCCGAGCCGATTCCGAGCGCTTCCGTCAGCTTCTTACCCTGCTTAAGCGTTCCGCTTCCGGTCGGAGGTTCCGTCGGTTTCTTCTTACGGCTTCCGCCGTCATCATCGTCCTCGCCGCACCCGGTAAGCATCATAACCGATGCCAGCATGACGGCCATCAGGACTGCAAAGATTCGCTTTGTTCTTTTCATATAACGCATCCTCCTCTCTCCAATCGGTAACAGTCTTAAGAAAAAAGTCCGTATTGATACTATAATAGTACCTTACGGGCTACCCGATTGCAAAAAGCATTTGCGAATGGTTTTTGTGAAAAATGCAAATAAGACGCAATATATGTCATTTTCAAACAAAAACACCGCAGAATATTATCATTCTGCGGTATCTGTCAAGCTTTCACGAACGTGCAAAGCAGTTCGACGATTGTTTTCACGGCATCGCCGGTAACGCTTTCCGACATCGTTCTTTTATATTCTTCCTTCTTTTCAAAAAGTTCTCTGACCTTTGAAAGAAGCTTTTCCTTCGTGATTTCCTCTTCCGGTAACACCATGCTGAATCCCTGCTTCTCAAACGAAGCCGCATTCAGAATCTGGTCTCCTCTGCTCGCCTCGGCAGAAAGCGGAATCAAAAGGTTCGGCTTACGGAGTGCGAGAAGCTCGCAGATGGCATTTGCCCCGGCCCGTGAAATCACGATGTCGGCCGCTGCGAACAAATCCTTCATCTCCTTGTCGCAATACTCAATCTGAACATATCCGGGCGTTCCGTCATACGAGGGATCCGTCTTTCCCTTGCCGCACAGGTGAATCACCTGAAATTCCTTCAAAAGCTCGGGAAGGATGCCGCGCACCGCCTCGTTCACGCGAACCGCGCCGGTGCTTCCGCCGACTACCAGAATGACCGGCTTGTCATCCGTAAGACCGGCGAAGGACAGTCCCGCTTCCCGGCTTCCCGTAAACAGTTCCCGGCGGATCGGCGTCCCGGTATGAATGCCCTTTCCTTTCAGTTTCGGCAGTGTCTCCGGGAAGTTGCAGCAGATCTTCGTGGCATACCGCATTCCGATCCGGTTTGCAAGTCCCGGCGTCATATCCGACTCGTGACACACAACGGGAACTTTACATTTTCCCGCGGCGCGCACAACGGGCACGGTCACGAAACCGCCCTTTGAGAAGCAGACATCGGGCTTCAGTTCCTTCATGATCTTCTTTGCTTCCCGGCAACCCTTC
>CADBTG010000211.1 GCA_902797475.1 uncultured Lachnospiraceae bacterium
CGGCGTCTTTTTATCAAGTGCATGTCCGCCGTAGGAACAGAAAGCGGTCGGAATGCAAAGCGTGTTTCCTTTGATAAATGCGTACGAGGTCGGGTCCCAAGCGGTATAGCCTCTGGCCTCGAAGGTGGCGCGAAGACCGCCTGACGGGAACGAACTTGCGTCCGGCTCACCCTTGATCAGCTCTTTACCGGAGAACTCCATGATTACGCCGCCGTCGGGAGACGGGGAGATGAAGCTGTCATGCTTCTCGGCGGTAATGCCGGTGAGGGGCTGGAACCAATGTGTAAAATGTGTTGCTCCTTTTCCGATTGCCCATTCCTTCATCGATTCCGCGACTGCGTTGGCAACACCGGGATCCAGTTCCGCGCCTTCGTCAATCGTGCGGCGAAGCGATGCGTAAACCTTGGCGGAAAGAGTCGCCTTCATGACTCTGTCGTCAAACACGTTACAGCCGAAATAATCAGGTACAATCTTCTTATCCATATGTAAGCTCCTTTCGGACTCCGGAAATAAAGAAAGCGCCTCTCATGCCGTATGGCACGAAAGACGCCTTTGCCTTTCATCATCCGAGATCCCGTATTTAGTTTTGTAAGAAAAGAGAAAGCGCCTCTGAGTGTGTAACTCAAAGACGCCGTTGCCTTTCATGTGCCATTTATACACCCGCCGCGGCGGATTGTCAATACCTTTTTTGAAAAAAGTTTTCATGGCATTTTCCGGAAGCCGGTCAGATGTGTTCCCGGTTCGGCTTGCGGCAACGGGGCTTAATATGATAGTATTATATTATTGTATTCGGAAAAGGAGAAGGAAATCATGACCATAACAGAAGCAATTCAAAAGGCAAAAGAGATCGGCGGAAGGGACGGTTTGAACTGCATCGCCGAGCTTTATGATACGGCAGACCGGGAACCGGCCATAACGGGTCAGATGCCGGCGGATTCTGACGAAACGCAGCCGCTTGCCGGTGTCCCGATTCTTGTGAAGGACAATATTGACGTCAAAGGCTTTCATACGACGGCCGGAAGTCTTGCGCTTAAGGATAACCTCGCGAAAGAGGATGCGCCGGTTATCCGGAATCTCAAAAGAAACGGCGCCGTCATCATCGGAAAGACGAACATGACGGAATTTGCCAATTACGTATCCACTAAAATGCCGGGCGGTTACAGTTCACGGGGCGGGCAGGTCAGGCATGCGGTGAGGCCGGACCTGGATCCTCTAGGTTCTTCAACCGGATCAGCCGTTGCCGTCGCAGCCGGGATTGTTCCGATGGCAGTCGGGACAGATACCTGTCATTCCGTAACCGCATGTGCATGGGGGAACGGCATTTGCGGGCTAAAGCCGCCGGCAGGCGCTCTGTCGCAGGAAGGCATCGTTCCGATTTCCAAGACTCTCGACAGCGCCGGTGCCATGGCCATGAACATGACCGACACACTAAGGCTCTACTCCGCGATGCGGGATGAACCGCTTCCCGAAATCAAACCGGCTGCGCCCGAAAAGCTTCGTTTCGCCGTGAACACTGCCAACGGGGAGGCATTTGACGATGAGAAGAAAGCTTTCCATAAAGAACTGATTGAGATTCTTAAGAGTAGCGGTGCGCAGATCGGGGAAGTCAATGAACCGCCGGCGCTGCAGGTTGCCACGATTATGAAAGGGGAGTTTAAAGACTCGCTTGAGGAATATCTCAGTAAGAGCGCGGCGCGTTTTAAGACGCTTAAGGAGATTACGGAATACTACGAAGCAAATCCCGAAACGATGATGAAGTACGGAGACGATTTCCTCCGCGGAGCTCTGGATGCGAAGTCCGGTTTGTTCCGGGATGAAGAGTACTGTAAGGCAATGGAGGACAGGGAGAAAGCCATCCGGGTTACGAGGGACGAGCTTTCCGGGTACGATGCCGTACTGATGTCCGGACCGACCAGCATCATGCACTTTTGCAGCCTCCCGACGGTTACGGTCGCATTTGACAGGAAAGATGCAAACGGTGTGAGGCAGGCTGTCATCCTATACGGAACCGACGAACTCCGCCTGTATGCGGCGGCACTTACGATTGAAGAACTGGTGAACCGGCAGGTCGGCTGAGACTGTTTCCGGCCTGAGAAAATCTGTTTCGGACCGGATGAAAACGGAATGAAAAAAAGTTCTTGACAAATGCAAAACAAGACATTACAATGCGGGTAAATGAGCAAAGGCGTTCATTTTCGTACCGAATCGGTGCGGAAGTGACGCCTTCTTTTTTTGTTTCAGGAGGATAAAACCATGGCAGGGATGCGAGAAGGCGAAGTCCGGATTCCGTCCGGATGTGCGATAGCCGCCGTGATATCAAAGGAAGGGAAGAAGATGACCGGTGAGGCCATCATGGAATCGATGAAGCCGATGCACGACCGTTCGAACGGACTGGGCGGCGGTTTTGCAGGCTACGGCATTTATCCGGAGTACAAGGATTACTATGCATTTCATCTGTTCTTTGACTGCCGGGATACCAGAAAGGCCTGCGAGGCGTTCCTAAAGGAGCACTTTGAGGTCGTTAAGGGTGAACTGATCCCGACCAGAAAGATTCCCGAAATCACGGATGAGCCGATTATCTGGCGCTACTTCGTAACGCCGCTTCCTTCGGTGCTTCGAGATCTGCAGCTTGACGAGAAGGAATTCGTCGCGCGGACTGTCATGAAGATCAACACGGACATGAAGGGCGCCTACGTCTTTTCAAGCGGTAAGAACATGGGAACCTTCA
>CADBTG010000212.1 GCA_902797475.1 uncultured Lachnospiraceae bacterium
ACTTTGCATCAATCATCGGCATGGTTTGCTTCTCCTGTTTTTTCTTGAACGGTTCATGGAAAATGCCATTTCTACGCTTGTAGAACGCTTATAATCCGCGCCTTCCGCATTATTTCTTTCTCTTTATTCCCGTCAAGTCGTTGATCACTTCTCCGGCTATAATCAGCCCGACAACGGACGGGACAAATGCCGTCGAACCGGGGATGTCTCTCCGCTCCGTGCACTTCCGCGCCGTCCCCGGAGGGCAGATGCAATGCTGCCGGCAGCTGATGGACATGTCCTCAAGCGGCGTGACCGGCTCCTCCTTCGAGTATACAACCTTGAGGGATTTAATGCCCCTCTTACGGCACTCTCTGCGCATCACTTTTGCAAGCGGACAGATGGACGTTTTGTAAATGTCGGCCACTTCAAACTGCGAGGCGTCCAGCTTGTTACCGGCGCCCATGGAGGAGATGACCGGAACACCGGCCTCCTTCGCCTTCTCTACAATGGCAAGCTTTCCGGTAACGGTATCGATTGCATCGACAACGTAATCGTATTCGCGAAAATCAAATTGATCCTGCGTGTCCGGAAGGAAGAACGTCTTGTAGGTATTGACCGTACACCGGGGGTTGATTTCATGCACCCGCTCCTCAGCCACATCTACTTTGTACCGGCCGACCGTCTTCCTTGTCGCAAGAATCTGACGGTTGATATTGGTAAGACAGACCTTGTCGTCGTCAATCAGATCTAAAGTCCCGACGCCGCTTCTTGCAAGGGCCTCCACAACATATCCTCCCACCCCGCCGATTCCGAAGACGGCAACGCGGGAAGACGCAAGCTTTTCCATCGCTTCCGCCCCGTATAATAACTGTGTTCTTGAGAACTGATTCAGCATGTAGCTCTATCCTCCTAAGTGCCCGGCTCGCCCGTTAATCACCGCCTGCGGGCTCCGTAACCGCCCCGCGGCCAGACACATTTTCATTATAACAAACTGCTTACCGTTACACAAGAAAAAACATGCCGGGGAGCCGTTAAGCTCCTCGGCATGTTTATTGTTTATTCTACAGGAAAACAGGCTTCCGTCACATACTCGTCAGGGTTCTGTGTCTGCGCCTGTCATTTTCCTTTCATGATTGTGCCGCGCTTGCCGTTGATAAAGCATACCTCGGGGTCTTTCGGATTGTACTGCACCTCGACGTCAAGCGGAAACACTTCATACGCCTGCTCCATTCCTTCGACCATGGCCAGGTAAACCTTCTCACCAACCTTGTACTCATAGACGGGAATCATCGTGATTTCCCCCGTCCCGGGACTGTTCGCTTTGTAAACGCCCTCCCAATAAACATAGCGGCCGGGCACCGTGGCGGAACACCTTTTCTTAACCACCCCCAGGCTTCTGAACGGCTTATAATAGCCGAGAAATGCCGCTGCAACCACAACACCGACGAGTATAATTCTTGCGTCCATAAATTCCCCCATTTCCGCCCGAAGGAAACCCGTTTCCTTTCAGGCTGTCAGACGGTCTTATCAACCGTACGTTTTCAGATTCAGAATAACGGCAATCAGAACCTTGATGTCATCAATCTCTCCCTGTACCTTAGCCATCTCCTTTTCGATATCCAGCTTTCCGACATCAATGTTCGCATCAAAGACATTCACGTTCGGCTCATTGAAGCCGAGGACGACTCTGTTTCCGACCACATTCATCGCGATGCTTTCGTATTTTCCGGCTAAGATATGAAGGCGCTCCATGAAATGCGGCGTGATCAGATAGAAAGCATCCTGCTGCACCGGAGAATAAACATCAAACTCCTCGTTGAACTGCATGGATTCGAGCTCGACCTTGTAATCCTTTGCCTCCCGGCGGGTGATTGCTCTGTGTTTGAACTTCCGGCTGTAAAGCGATACCTCGTTGACGAGCTTGTCCGGGAAGTTAAACACCATCATTCTGCCCTGAAAATACGTTTCGGAATGGTTGCGATCGTCCGAGGTGTCCACTTCCGTCACGGCCACCTCTGCCACCTCAAAACCGACGCCTTTGTAAGAGGCCCGAATGTAATCCTCAGACCCAAAGCGGTTTCCCATTTCACAGAGCCGGAAGCTTTCTACCCCTTCCTTGGTGAAACCGCCGCTCGGCTCGTAGACCACATTATCAAAGTTGTTGGCTAGCGGCTCGCGGACAAATGCATCCTTGTAAAGGTCCTTCATTTCCTTTCTGAGCTTCGAGACTCTGTAAGCACCGTAAAGGAGAACTACGATGCCGACAGGCGGAATCATCAGCAAAAAAGCACCGAACACAAGAAACAGCATCGTCTTGCCTACCGCGTCCCGCTTTGCCTGCAGTTGCGTAATTGCCTCATTAGATGATCTGACTGTCGTATTTGTCCCGTTCATGTTAGTATCCTCCTTCAATCCTTTTATCCATGCTCTCGAACACTATTTTCTGATAAACCCTTCATCTGCCGGGGGCAAATCGTCAGACACAAATCTTTCCACTCTCATGTGAAGATCATACTTTTCGCGCAGCTCGGCAATTTTTTGCATCATATCGGAAGCATGATGGATGTCGATGGCCTCCTGGCTTTCCCAAGAATCGATCAGAAGGACCGTCTCGGGGTCATTCATCGGAATGAAGTATTCATAGCGCACATTCCCTTTTTCAGAACGGATTTTGTCCGCCGTTCCGCTCTTCTCCATTTCTTCGGCAAACTTCGCCGCGTTGCCGTTTGTCCCTGTGTAATATAAGTTCACCGTAATCATTGTTTTAACCCTTCACCTCATATGCTGTATATTCATGATCAAATTCGTATCCGAGCTTTTCGGCCAGATGCACCGAAATCCTGTTTTGGGCATCCCAACTCGGATACAGCCCCTCCTCAAGGCATCGCAAGATTAACGCGGCGCACGCGACCGTCGCAAGCCCTTTTCTGCGCTCTTCCTCGGCCGTATCCACTTCGATTTCAATTCCTTCTTTGTATCTGGTATAAGAGGACGCCCCTGCAACCATTCGGCCGGATTTCAGAATCACCATGCCGCGGCCTTTATCCA